>CALDOK010000484.1 GCA_937912125.1 uncultured Pseudomonadota bacterium | reverse complement strand
CGCCTGAAGCATCACCGCGGCCTGGCCTCGACCGCGCCCCTCGAGGGGGATCTCCAGGGTGGTCTCAGCCCCCGACGGGGTGGCGATCACCGTGACGTCTGCGCTGCCCACGGCCAGGCGGGTGGTGGAGTGGCCCCAGCCGATGGACACGGTGGTGGTGTCCTCGAAGGGCAGCTCGCTGCAGGTCTCCTCGTCGCAGCCCGCAGGCAGGTCGGGCACGTAGGAGGTGGACGACGCTCCGCCGATCACCGCCATCTCGAGGCCCGCTTCGTCGGCCTCGAAGTGCAGGTAGGACACCCGATGGTTGAAGCCTGTCCAGGCGAAGCCGAAGCCCTCGAGCCAGGTGATCTCGTGATCGTCGCCTAGGCAGCCAGTGGCCAGGAGGGGGAGCAGCAGGGTGAGGGGGCGCATGGGACCTCGCGGGATCGAGCTGCGCAAGTGTAGCCGCCCAGGGCGCCAGGCGGCACCCCCGCAGGGATGCTGAGCGGGGGCCTTGCGCGTGGCCGCCGTTCGGTGGACGATGGCCCATGCTCTGGCTCGTCTTCCTGGTTCCTCTCCTCGCTGTGTTTCTGATCGCCCTGGCCCTGGCCTGGGGCGCCCGGGGCCCGGCCTGGTCCCCGCCCCCCTGCTCCGCGCGGCCCGCCACGGTGGACGCCGAGCGCGTCGCCCAGGGCCTGGCCGGCTACCTGGCCATCGACACGTCCATCCCTCCGGGCCAGGAGCGCTGGGATCAGCTGGACGGGCAGCCCGCCTGGGTGGCCTACCTGCTCGAGCGCTGGGTTCGTCCCCTCGAGCTCGAGCACCGCATGCTGCCCGGGGGCAGCCTGGCCATCTTCGTGCCCAGCGACGATCCTCGTCCCCCGGTGCTCTTCCTGGATCACGTGGACGTGGTGCCCGTGGCCGAGCCGAGGCGCTGGACCCAGCCTCCCTTCGGCGGCCGTATCGCTGACGGCTTTGTCTGGGGCCGGGGTGCCCTGGACAACAAGGGCTGCCTGGCCATGGCCCTCGAGGCCCTGACGCTGATGCGCGAACAGGGGCGCTCGCCGTCGCGGCGCCTGGTGCTGCTGGTCACGCCGGACGAGGAGGTCGACGGCCACAGCGGCTCGGGCCGGGTGGTCCGCGAACACCTCGAGGAGCTCGGTTTTCCCGAGGTGGTGCTGGACGAGGGCTCCTTCGTGCTGCCGGACTTCTACCCGGGGCTGACGGTGGCGGCGGTGGCGGTGGCCGAGAAGTCCTTCTTGCGGGTGGAGCTGAAGGTGACGGGGCAAGGGGGGCACGCTTCCATGCCCTCGTCCGACACTCCCAGCGCCGTGTTGGTCCGCGCCCTGCAGCGGGTGGCGGACTGGGATCCGCCTGCCCACCTGTCACCCCCCATGCGCGAGACCTTGTGGCGCCTGGGGGGCGCCAAGGGCTTTCCGCTGTCATGGATTCTGCGCAACAGCCGCCTCTTCCAGCCCCTGCTGCTGGGCATCTTCCAGCGCACCACGGCCGGCAACGCGGTGGTGCGAGACACGGTGGCCATCACGGTGGTCCGCGCTGGCGAGAAAGAGAACGTGCTCCCGGGTCTGGCCGAGGCCACCTTGAACGCCCGCCTGCTGCCCGGGCAGCAGCCCGAGCGCTTCCTCGATCTCCTGCGGGCCCGCATCGCCGATCCCAGGGTCCACCTGAGCATGACCACCTGGCCGGGACAGGACCGCATGGGTGGCTGGGACACCCCGACCTTCCGAGCCATCGAGGCGTCCATCGCGGCCACCGTGGGTCCGCTGGAGCATCCGCTGGTGGTGGTCCCCGTGGTCACGCCGGGCACCACGGACAGCCGCTGGTTCACGGAGGTTGGGCTCGAGGCCTACCGCTTCCATCCGTTATTGCTGGATGCTGCCGAGCGCGCCGGCATCCACGGCGTGGACGAGCGGGTGTCCCTGGACAACCTCGCCAGGGGCACGCGCTTCTACCACGCGCTGTTCCAGCTGCTGTGAGGACCGGCCGACCTACATGGTGGTGACGACGCCGGTCTCCCAGTTGATGCGACAGAACGGGGTGTAGGTGTCGTCGCCGCTGATGCCCTTGGTGTTGGTCCACACCATGGAGCCGTTCAGGTAGACGTTGACCGTCACGTTGTTGGCAGCGCGGGTGTCGGCGTTGGAGACGCCCCAGTTGCTGCCGGTGTAGTCGTGGACGTAGACGGTGAAGTCGCCGGGCTCGGGCTGCAGGATGTTGATGTTCTCGGGGCCGGTGAGGGGGATGTCGTCCAGGTCGAGGCTGGGATCGTCGGCCGCGTTGTTGCGATCGCCCCAGTCCGGGCTGTTGTTCACGCAGTTGGCGTAGTAGCAGTCGCCGTTGCTCTCGAGGCTGCCGCCGGGCTTGAGCAGGTGCAGGTCCATGTCGTCGGCGGGGATGTCCCAGTACATCTCGACCCAGAGGTTCTCGGCCGGGATGGACTCGAGGGTGACCAGGCAGGGCTCGGAGACGTCGCCGTTGTCGTTGGTGACCACGAGCTGACCGATGTACTCGCCGGCCAGATCAGGCACGAAGCCGTCGCGCACGGCGGAGGCGCCCGGGGGCATGCGGATGGCGGAGCCTTCGGGCTGGGAGGCCAGGGTCCAGGCGTACTCCACGATCTCGAAGCCGTTGGGGTCGTAGGAGTCGCGGCCGTCCCAGCGGGCCTCCTCGAAGGGAGGGGTGACCGGGTTGGGGCTGACGCTGCAGACCGCCACCGGGACATCGGGCGGGGGCTCGACGGGAGGGGCGGTGTCTTCTTCGAGGGGGGCCGGGACGTCTTGATCCATGTGGAACTGTTGGTCGGAGACGCACGCCGTGAGCAGGGGGGCGAGGGCGAAGCAGAGAAGCCAGGTTTGCTGCATTCCTTGTCTCCATGAGCGATGGGTTCGGCCGCAGGCTCTAAGACCCTGAGATTCGATGAACCGCAAGCAAAAAATGAGAAAAGCGAGCAGAACCTGTGACTCGGAAAGGGGCTGTCCGCTCGCGCATTCGGCCTGCGAGGTCCCTTGGACCTGCGAGCTTTCTTGCGTCGCCGGAGTATCATCCCGTGTGGAGCGAGCACCATGATCGAAGACAGCAGCGCCCCCGATCCCTCCTGTCCCCGCGAGTCGGCCTGGGCTCGGGCCCTCGATCCTCTGCCCAGCGGCCGCTGGAAGCAAGCGCTGACCGGCTTCACCTACCCCTTCCGGGGCCTCGGCTTCCTGCGCAGGGAGCCGATGCTGCTGCCTCTGGCCATCATGCCCGCCGTGCTCAACCTGGGCCTGGCCGTCGTGGGCTTGGTGCTGGCTTTCTTGCAGGCACCGTTCCTGGTGGGCTGGCTCTGGCAGCGTCCGCAGGCCACCGACCTGGGGACCTGGCTGCTGGCGGCGCTGTGGGTGCTCGTCGCGATCCTGCTGGGCGCCCTGGTGGCCACCCTCTGGCTGGTGCTGGTCTACGCGGTGGCCGGCCTGGTGGCCACGCCATTCACGGACTACCTCACCGAGCAGGTGGAGCTGAAGGTGCTGGGCCTCGAGGGGCAGGACTTCCGCTTCGGTCGCTTCCTGCGGGACATGTTCTGGTCCCTGAGCCACTCCCTCCTCAACGTGCTGGCCTGGGCGGCGGTGATGGGGCTGCTGCTGCTGCTCAACCTGGTCCCTGTGCTGGGTAGCGTGGTCTTCGGAGCGCTCTCGGCCACCGCCACGGCCTACTTCCTGGCCCGGGAGATGCACGACGGCTGTATGACCCGCCGTCGCCTGGCCTGGCTGGAGAAGCAGCGCTTGGTGGCGCGGCATGCGCCGCTCATGATCGGCTTCGGCCTGGGCACGATGGTGCTGTTCTGGATTCCCGGCTTCAACCTGATCATGCTGCCCTTTGCCCACGTGGGTGGGGCCCTGCTCTACTGCCGCTTGGCCCACAATGGGCACGCGCCTCTGGAGCGCAAGGGCTGATCAGATCTCCGGCAGCCTGCCCGCCAGCAGCTCGGCCAGGGGGCGGGTGGTCTCGAAGCGCTCGAGCACGATCTTGAGCACGGCGGTGATGGGGGCGGCCAGGAGCATGCCCACTGGACCCCACACCAGGCCCCAGAAGATCAAGGTGAGCAGGATGGTGATGGGGTGCAGGTCGAGGCTGTCGCCCATGATCTTGGGCTCGATGCCGTTGCCGACGGTCATCTGGACCGCGCCGGGCAGCAGGATGACCAAGCCCAGCTGCCAGCCGAAGCCGAACTGCATCAAGGCGATGGGCAGTGGCAGCATGGTGGCGATGATGGACCCGATGGAGGGGATGAAGTTGAGCAGGAAGGCCATCATGCCGAACACCAGCGCCAGGTCCACCCCCAGGGCCCACAGGATCAGGCCGGTGAGCACGCCCGTGGTGGCCGAGGTGAGCACCTTGGTGATGATGTAGCGGCGGACCTTGCCGTCGATCTCCCCCCACAGGCCCCTGCGCTTCTGCGCGGGGGTGTGGCCCAGGATCAGGTAGATCACGAAGATCAGCACCAGGAAGGTGGTGGAGAGGAAGTTGAGCACTCCGCCGGCGGTGTTCTTGGCCCAGCCCAGCGCCAGGATGGGCAGCTCTCCCAGCTTGTCGGCGAGATCGTTGACCTGGCCCTCGAGGCCCAGGTCCACTCCCAGCCGGTCGCTGAGCTCCACGTAGGTCTGCTGGGCCCAGCCCACCAGCTGGTTCCAGGTCTGCTGGTACTGATCCGTGTTGTCCGCCAGGCCCTCGATGGAGGTGATCAGCAGCAGCACCACCACGGTGACGCCGCCGGCGATCACCACGAACGCTGCCAGCAAGGCCAGGAAGCGCGGCACGCGCAGGCGGGTCTGCAGCAGGTCGACGATGGGGGTGACCATGTAGGTGAGCAGCAGGGCCAACACGAAGGGCACCATCACCGCGCGGGCCCAGATCAGCGCCACCGTGAAGGTCACCGCCGCGATCACGAGCAGCGAGCCGGTGACCAGGATGCCCTGCTCTGCACCTGCCGGGCGGGGAGTCTTGCCGGGTTCGTCCCGCCGCTCACGGCTGGCCCCGAGCTTCTTGAAGGTCTCCTCGAAGAAGCTGGCCTTCTCCGGCGGCTCGGGGGTGGGCTCGGGCTCGGGCTCGGGCTCGGGCTCGGGCTCGGGCGCTGCCCGGGGGGACGGAAGCTGGGCCCCCAGCGCGTCGAGCGCTCCAGGTTCGGGCGCATCGACCACAGGCGGCTCTGGGCGGTCCGGGCTCTCGGGTGTCATGGATGCTCCACGGGATCAGCGTGGGAGCGTAACCGGGCACCCCGGCCGCGGACGCTCCACAGGTGGAGCATACGCCGCCCGGCCCGACTTCTTGCAGCGGGCAGAGGAACTGTGGCCCCCGGCCTCAGCCCCCCAGCTGCTCGCGCACCAGCTTGGTGAGACGGGCGGCGGCCTCGTCCACGGTGGCCAGGGCGGCATCGGCCCGCTCGCGCACCATGGTGACGAACTCCCGGTCCTTCATGCTCTTGGTGTTGATGCACACGTTGTACCAGGCGCCCTCGGCGCAGGCCTTGCACATGAGCACCGCCACGCCGGCGTCGGAGCGAGCGTTCTCGTTGCCCTGCAGGGCAGCCTCGATGCAGGGCAGGGTGGCGACGCAGCGCTCGAGCACGCCCAGGGGGACCATGGTGGCGTGCTGGTTGGCTCTTCGGATGGCGGCGCCGCGGGCCTGCTTCTCCGTGGGGGTGCCCTTGGGCAGGCCGAAGGCCACCATGACGGAGTCGAACGCCGCGGTGTCGTTGTCGATGTCCGCCAGGAAGGCTTCCTTGAGGGCCTGCGCCTTGACCGCCGGCTCGTCCAGCAGCTCCCACTTGTCTTCGTAGCCCTTCTTGCCCACGGTGAGGTTGCCGACCATGGCCGCCAAGCCAGCCGCCATGGAGCCGCAGAGGGCCGCGACGGAGCCGCCGCCCGGCGCCGGAGCCTGGGACGAGAGGGTGTCGGCCCACTCGCGCACGGTCATGGACACCAGGGGTCCGTCCTTCTGGATCTGGCGCTCGATGATGCTGTGATCGGGATCGAACTCGCTGAGATCCCGCAGGCCCATGGAGCGGATGGCGCACTCGATGACCTCGTTCCAAGGTGCACCCTGGCAGACTCCCTGGCGCTTCAGGTAGTAGTGGCCGGCCTGGAGCATGGCGTCCAGGGGGATGAGCCCGACCAGCTCGGAGCCGGTGATGACCACGCCTTCCTGGTCTGCCAGGCGGCGAGCGGCGTCGAGCAGTTCATGGGGGGAGGAGACCGTGTAGTCGGTCATGTTGAAGGTCATCTGGGCGCAGTCGTACTCGTCGATGAACCAGCCCATGCCCTTGACGCAGCGGAACATGCCTGGGTCCCGCACCAGCTCGCCGGCGGCGTCGCGGATGGCCAGGTTGTTCTCGTCCCGGCGGGCGATGCCCTTCTCGCGCAGGATGGCCGAGATCTTCTGGGCCTTGCGCACCTCGCGGGTGTTCAGGTTGATGTTGTAGGCCACCAGGAAGGGGCGGGCGCCCACGGCGGTGGCGCCGGAGCGCGCGTTGAAGACGGGGCCGAAGTCAGGCTTCCAGTAGTCATCGCTCGAGCGGGCCTCGAGGCCCTCGTACTCACCCTGGCGCACGACCGCGAGGTTCTTCCACTCGGGCTTGGAGGCGGCGTGTTCGTAGAGGTAGACGGGGATTCCCAGCTCCTGGCCAACCCGGGCACCCAGCCGACGGGCCAGCTCGGCGCACTGCTCCATGGTGATGTCCGCCACGGGCACGAAGGGGCACACGTCGCAGGCGCCCATGCGGGGATGGGCTCCGTGGTGCGAGCGCATGTCGATCAGCTCCTGGCCCTTCTTGATCGCCTGGAATGCGGCTTCGATCACCGCGTCCGGCGCGCCGACCATGGTGAACACGGTGCGGTTGGTGGCCTCACCGGGGTCGACGTCGAGCAGGGCAGCGCCTGGCACCTCACGGATCGCCTGCGAGATGGCTTCGATGACCCGCTTGTCGCGGCCGTTGCTGAAGTTGGGTACGCACTCGACGATGGGGTTGCCAGAGCTCATGTCGGTCCTCGGTGGGAGAGGGGGAGCGGGGCTTAACGCAGGCGCCGGTGCTGATCCGCCCGGGCGAGGGGGCTCGCTGCCGCGGAGCCCGGGCCCTGACGTCGATCAGGACGTCACGGAGGGGCCGGGAGCGCGCCTACTCTTCGTCGCGGGAGAAGGTGTTGGTGCGCAGGGCCGGGGCGACGAAGGGCTCGCGCTCGTGTAGGTGGGGTAGGCTGACCGTGAACACCGACCCGCGCCCTGGAGTGGAGGTGGCGGTGACGGTGCCGCCGTGCTGCTCTGCGATGCGCTGGACCATGGGCAGGCCCAGCCCGGTGCCCTGGTGGGTGTCGCACCCCTGCAGCTTGCCGAAGACCTGGAACATCTGGTGGAGGTCCCCGTCGTCGAAGCCCACGCCGTTGTCCTCGACGGAGATGACGCACCAGCTGCCCTCGCAGCGCGCGCTCACCCTGACCTCGGGGGCCACCCCGGGCCGGTGGTAGCGCAGGCCGTTGTCCATGAGCTTCTCGAGCAACAAGCGCACCAGGGGCTCGTCACAGCGCAGGCTCACGCCGCCATCCACCTGCACGCTGCCGCCCAGCTCCCTCATCAGAGGCCGCAGATCGCTCACCACGTCGCGGGTGAGCTGGGCGATGTCCACTCGCGTGAAGGCGACCTCGTTGCAGCGGATGCGGGAGTAGCGCAGCAGCCCGTCCACGATCTGCTGCTGGCGTCGAGACGACTCGAGGATGCGTCCCAGGTACTCACGGCCAAGCTTGTTCAGCTGGTGGCCGCAGTCGGACTCCAGGAACTCGCCGTAGGCAAGGATCTTGCGCAGGGGGGCCTGCAGCTCGCGGGCAGCCAGGTGGGCGAAGCCCTCCAGGTCTTGGTTCGAGCGGCTGAGATCAACGGTGGTCGCCCACATACGATCCTCGGCGTCCTTCCACTCGGTGACGTCCCGCATGGTGACGCACACGGCCACGGGCGTGCCCTCGCTGTTCAGGATCGGGCTGGCGAGCACCTCGAGGGGGAAGCGGCCCCCGTCCGTGGGGGAGGCCGTGGCCTCGCCACGCCAGGGGATCCCCCGCAGGGGCCGCTCGATGCACTGGGCGGCCTCGACCTGTTCCAGGCGCAGCGTGTCGAGCAGGGGCCAGCCCACCACCTGGTCCTCGCCACTCAGGCCCCACATGGCGAGGAAGGCTGGGTTGACCTGGGTGACGACGCCAGCGGGATCGCACACGGCGATGCCGTCGGGGAGGGCGCCGAGCACGGCAGCTTGGAGGTTCAGCTCCGCCTTGGTGTGCTGGTGCTGCAGCCCGATGGCCAGCGCCTCGGAGAGGGGCTGCAGGGTCGCCGGTTGGTGGTCCTCGAAGCCGCCTGGCCGGTTGGCCAGTGCGATCATCCCGATCGCTCGCTCGCCCACCAGCAGTGGGATCCCCATGAAGTTGCGGATGGGCGGGTGCCCCAGGGGCACGCCCTCTCGCTCGGGGTGCTGGGCCGGGTGGTTGACGATGGTCGCCCTGCCCGTGAGGATGGTGGTCGCCCACAGCCCTCGCAGCTGCATGTTCTGGAGCTGTCGGACGCCATGCTCGCCCATGCCGCAGGCATCCCATGTGGTCTGGCTGATGGCCAGGGTGTCCAGACGCTTGTGGGCGTTCACCAGCCCGACCCAGCCGAGCTCGGCGCCGCTGGTGGCGAGCGCGCTGCCCAGGGTGTGGCTTGCCAGCTCTTCCTGGGAGGCGTCGGTCAGCGCTCGTGTCAGGATTGTCCGCGGAGCTGAGTCGCGCTCTGGTGCTCGCACGTGGAGGCCTCCTGTGCGGTGACGCTGAAGATTAGCACGCTGCTTCGAGAATTTGGTCGCTGACGGGCGGGCGACTGCCTATGATGCGCTGCCATTCCGGCCTGGGTGATTCCATGCCACGCACCTGCAACCACCCCACCGCCGGCTTCACCTTGGTGGAGCTGATGATCGTGGTGGCCATCATCGGGATCTTGGCGTCCATTGCGGTCCCGAACTTCAACAACGCGGTGCTCAAGGCCCGTCGCTCCGAAGCCAAGGTCTGCCTCGACGGAATCCACACCGCCGAAGAAGCCTACAATGCGGCCTTCGACGCCTACATCGACGCCAGCTCGAACCCTGGTAGCGCCCTGGGCAAGGAGCAGCGCAACTGGAACCCCGCCATCTCGGGCTGGGAGCAGCTGGGCTATTCCCCGGCGGGCGCGGTGCGCTGCAACTACATGGTGGCGCTGTATGGCGGCGGCACCTGGTTCCGGGCCACCGCCAACTGCGACGTCGATGACGACAACCAGATCGCCATCATCCGCCGCTACTCGAGCGAATACAGTGGTGACAGCTGGGTGGACGTCCACCCGGACTGGTACTGATCGTCAGCGCTCGCACTCGGCCAGGGTGGTCCCCGAGCTGGTCATCAGCGTGAGGATCTCGCCGGTGCGCAGGCCCGCTCGCTGGGCCAGATCTTGGCAGGCCTGCTCCGCCGCGCGGGGGGTGGAGGCACCGGCCCAGTCGTCGCGTACGGTCCCGATCCAGTCCCCCCGGACGTCGATGAGCGTGCTGAGCTCGGCGCTCAGGCCCACCGCGTCGCTCAGGTCGGGGTGTGCGGGCTGGGGCGCGCCCTGCAGCAGGTGAAAGCCGAGGGCCAGCAGGCCTGCGCCGAGCAACATCCCCAGCAGCAGCTTGCCCCGGGTGCCCTTGGCGGGGCTTGGGCGGCTGGAGCCGTCCTCGAGGATGGCGCCGAGGTCATAGTCGTGTCTGTCTGTCTTCCCGCCCATGATCAGGATCCCGCAGGGGTCCGATCGTCGATCAGCTCGAGGGGCAGCCCCCGCTGCAGCAGCGCGTCCACAAAGGCGCCTGCGGGGATGGAGTGCTCCTGGTACAGCGTGCCGCGCGCCTGGACGACGCCCGACGCCAGCATGTGGGCGACGATGGCGGCCGGGAAGGCGGTGCAGCGCATCATGGAGCTCAGGCCCGTGGCGTCGTCGTGGTAGTCCACGAGGCGGAAGGTGACGGCGCCCTGGGGGCCTGTGGCCTGGACCTGGCAGAGGATGCAGTCTGGCCCGTCGCTGGAGAGCTTCTCGTTCATCATGGCCTCTAGGACCTTGCGCGGGCGCACCTGACCTCCGTCGATGGGCCGGGGCTGCTCGTCGGCCAGGCCCAGGGCGAACAGGGCCGCCACCAGATCCCTGTGGCCCGGGTAGCGGATGGTCTTGTAGTCCAGGTTGCGTACGCGCCCCTGCAGGGTCCAGGGCAGGGTGGAGGCCCCGCCGGAGGTGTTGAAGGCCTCGAGCTCCTCGAAGGGGGCCGGGAAGGAGAGCCGCTCCATGCCACCCAGGGTGGGGACCTCCACGATCTCGCCGTCAGCGAGGGCGAAGCTGGGCTCCTTGTACTCGTTGATCAGGCCCTCGACGGAGAAGACGATCTGGTAGCCGAAGGGGCCGCTGGGGTCGCGGGGCAGCCCTCCGACCCGCATCTTCACGCTGTCGGCGTCGGGCATCAGCTCGAGGCAACGCGCCGTGAGGATGCTGACCAGCCCGGGCGCCAGGCCGCAGTCCGGGACGATGGCCACCCCGGCCTGGCGCGCCTGATCCGAGAGGGAGAACTGCTCCTGGACGATGGTGTTGTTGCCGCCCAGATCACAGAAGTGGACCCCCTGGCGGATGCACGCCCGGGTGAGATCGGCGTTGAAGCGGTAGCTGATGGCGCCCAAGGCGGCGTCGCAGCCCGCGATGGCCTGCTCCAGGGCGGCCTGGTCGGAGGCGTCCAAGGCGCTGCCCACGGCCTTGCCGGCGCCGTGGTCGCGGGCCACGGCCTGCGCGCGTTCGGCGTCCACGTCGAAGACCCGCACCTCCTGGACGCCTGGCGCCCGCGCCAGGTCGTGGACTGCTGCGCGTCCCATCATGCCTGCACCCAATACGGCGATCTTCATGTTGTCTCCTGACCTCGAGAGGGGGTTCGACCAGCCCGGAAACTACCGCGCAGGGCTCGGGCTGGCTACACTCCGCAGGTCCATGCGAACCCCGCCCGCTTCCTCGCAACTATGGAGCAGCCCATGCAACGCAGTCGCCCGCTCAGCTGGTGTACGCACGTCGTGCTGGCCGCCACTCTCGCCCTCACCGCCTGCGGCCCTTCCTACGAGGAGTACCGCAAGACCGACACCATCCAGGGGTGGGAGGAGTTCCTGGCTCAGTCCAACCCCAACAACCCCCACTACTACAAGGCCGAGAACCGGCTGGCCGAGCTCGAGCTCGAGGTGGCCAAGGTCGAGGGCACCCCCGCAGCCCTGGACTCCTTCCTCGAGAAGTTCGCCGCGCCCCAGTTCGAGCCCATCCGCAAGCAGTGCGACGCTCTGCGCGAGGACGTGGTCTACAACTGGGCCGACGAAACCGGCACCGCCGCGGCGTGGGAGCAGTTCCTGACCGAGTTCCCCAAGACCAAGCGCAAGCGCAAGCTCGAGGCCCGCAAGCGCATCAAGATGGGCCAGTACGTCTCACAGGTGGCCGTGGGCCCCGTGCGCCAGGAGCGCGTCAACCTGGCCGAAGATCCCGAGGGTCCCCTCAACGGCTGGGGCTGGGAAGTCGACGTCACCAACAACACCGCCAAGCCCTGGTACAAGCTCACCATGGGCCTGTACTTCCTCGACGACGAAGGCCGCGTGGTGGACCGTCGCGACTGGCCCGTCGTCGCAAAGTACCTGCCCGGCTACCTGCCCTACGAGACCGGCTTCGACAAGCCCATGGAGCCTGGCGAGACCCGCACGTGGGAGTACATGGACGGCGACGTGCCCGAGGGCTGGTCCCGCAAGGTGCGCATCGTGCCCGTGAACATCATCTTCACCGACGACCCCGAGGCTCTCGAAGAGCTCGAGGACGACGAGGAGTAGCACTCCTGGCGGTCTGCCCCAAGGCTCGGCTGCTGGTCCCCTGCCTGCTCGCGCTGGGGATCTTGGGCTGTAGGGACTTCGTGGCCGACACGGGGCCCTACGAGAGCTGCGATGTCGACGGCGTCGAGGCAGGTATGGCGCGGGCGCGCCGTATCCCCTGCGACGACGAGGCCATCGATGGTGGCGAGGGTCGGCGGGCCGACTACCTCATCGAGAACGCCTGGGCCCGCTTCGTCATCCGCGACGCCGGCGCTCCCCTCTCCCTGCTCGAAGGGGGAGGCGGCACGCTCATCGACGCGGCCCCCCCGGGGGGCCAGGATGCCCTGGTCGAGCTGGTGCCCCTGGTGGGCATGGGCTGGCTGTCTCAGACCTCCGTCGAGCTCGAGCAAGGCCCAAACGGCGCGGCCATCCACGTCACCGGCGTCCCCACGCCCATCACGTTCCTGGAAGGCTTCGGCGCCGCAGAGCCGCCGGCGGAGACGGTGACCATCCACTACACCCTGGGCCCCGACGACTTCGCCCTGGGCATCCAGGGTGCCGATGGCTTCTGGCTCATGCCCAACGCGGGCGCGGAGCTGGCGGGCTCTACCCTGCGCCGCGAAGGCGTGATGGTGGGCATCGATGGGCGGGCCACCGACCTGGGTGGCGGCGTCTTGTTCGAAGGCGGCGAGCGCTTCGCTGCCGGGGAGCCCTCCGAGGTGATGGCCGCCCTGTGGCCTGGAGGGGTCTCGGTGGAGGGGGTCACCGCTGGGCAGGGGGTGGAGATCCTGGCCGGGTCCGAGCCGGTGGGCTGGCTGCCAGTGGACCAGGATGGCGGGTTCGCAGGCTTCGCGCCGGTCGGCGCCACCGGGCTGCGGGCGCTGGCGACGGGCTACGGCGCTGGCCCCGTGCAAGACCTGAGCGCTGGGGGCGATCTGCCCTTGGGGGCCGAGGGCTGGCTGGGGGTTCGGGTGGTGGATCGTCAGGGCCAGGCGCTGCCTGCGCTGGCCACGGCCATCGACTCCCACGGACGCATGACGCAGCACCCGGTGGAGCCTCCAGGCAGCTGGCTCGGGCTGGGTGCTGGCACCTGGGACATCGAGGTCGATGCGGGCCCGCTCTATCCCCGTGCACACCGCAGCCTGGCGCGGTTGCAGGGGCGGGTCGAGCTGGAGGTCGTCGTGGACGGGCCGGGCCCACCCGCGGGCTGGGCCCTGGCCGAGCTCGAGGTCGAGACCTGGCCCTCCCGCTATTCTCGGATACCCGCGGCCCAGGCGCTGGCCAGGGTCGCGGCCCGCGGGGTCGCCTACGCCGTGGTGGGGGCCCCCGATGAGGTCGCTGTCGCCGAGCTGGAGCAGCCGTGGGACGGCGGGCTGCGCACGGACGACGCCAGCTGGGCGGTCAGTCCTGAGCAGGGAACGGTGCTGGCGTGGCCGGTCTCGAGCAACCGGCGCAAGCCGGCCCACGGCGCGGTGGCGTGGAAGGATCTGGTGGCGGAGGACATCCTCAGGGTCGCCGCGGGAAACCAAAGCCAGCACAGGCTGCTGGCGGTGGACGTGCCCTGGCTCGAGGCGGCCGGCCCCGCCATGGAGTGGGAACCCAGGCCGGACATGGTGCGCCTCGAGGGTCTACACCAGCTCGACGTCCTGCTCGAGCTCTACGACGCCTGGGTAGACCTCACCCCCACCGGCCCCTTGACCTGGGTTCGGCTGGGTCACAACGCCAGCTTCCCGGCCGTGGAGGTCCAGAGCGGCCTGCTCGAGGGGCGCACGGTGGCGGGCACCGGCCCGTTCCTGGCCCTCGAGGTGGACGGCGTAGAGTCCGGGGGGCTCTGTACCGGGCGCCAGCCCCGCACGGTGTGGCTCGAGGTGTTGGCGCCGCGGGATCGGGCCCTCGCCGGCGCCGCCCTGGTGGTGGATGGCGAGATCTTCGAGCAGTGGGATCTGTCCGGCGGCACCGAGCCAAGCCGCCTCGCCGTGCGGCGGGTGGTCCCCAGCGGGCGCTATGTGCTGGCCCTGGCCTGGGGTCCCCAGGATCTTCCCGCGCCCGAATGGGCAGTCACCGCCCCCGTCTGGACCGGCCGGCCCTAGCCCTGGACCCGTCTCGCGTCGGGGTGGGGAGTCGTGCTACCCTCCATTGTTCAATCGCAAGGAGAATCCCATGAGGAAGCTCGTCGTCGCCGTGTCGCTGGCCCTGGCCGTTGGCTGCGTGTCCAAGTCCCAGTACCTCGCCCTCGAGAGCCAGTACGCGGCCTCGCAGGAAACCGTGACTGCACAGCAGCAGCGCATCGCCAAGCTCGACGAGGACCTCAGGAAGGGCTCCGTGCTGGCCGAGACCGCCGCCCAGAAGCTGGCGGAGCTGCGCCGGGAGTTCCAGCCTCTCGTCGATCGCGGAGTGCTGGAGGTCACCGTCGACGAAGGGCGTATCGTCATCGGCATGGCCGCGGACGTGCTCTTCCCCTCGGGCTCCGCCGATCTCTCTGCCGAGGGGCGGGCCACGGTCACCGAGGTCTCCAGGCTGCTGGCCAAGCGCAGCGATCGCGAGTTCCAGGTCGAGGGCCACACCGACAGCGAGCCCATCGCCAGCGCCGCCTTCCCCTCGAACTGGCACCTCGGTTCGGCCCGCGCCATCAACGTGGTGCAGGTGATGATCGCGGCCGGCATGGCCGCCGACCACATCTCCGCCGCCACCTTCGCGGAGACGCGCCCGGTGGGACCCAACGACTCCGCCGCCGGCAAGGCCAAGAATCGGCGCATCGAGGTGGTGCTGCTGCCCGATCTCAGCACCCTGCCCACCTACCAGGCGCTCATGGAGCAAGGACGTCCGCCCCGCCAGGGCAAGAAGGGCCATCGTCCGCCCGCCAAGCGTCACTGATCAGAGCGCGTCGCCGGCGTCAGGCTGGTCGGTGGCGCCCAGCGGGTAGACGGCGCCCCAGTCGCTGCGCATCGCGGGGGCGCCCCAGCGCTGCTCCGCCCGCTGGTGAAGGGACTGGATCTGTGCGCTGTCCAGGGACTCGTGGAGCACCAGCAGCCACGCGAACCCTTGGGGAGCCGGGGCCGGGAGCTCGCCCTGGGCCGCGGCCTTCGCGGCTTGAGGCGCGAGGGGAGCGCGGGCCCAGGCGGACAGGGTGGCCACCAGGCCCAGATCTGCGGGGAGGCGGCCGCGACCGTAGTCGCCCGCGGTCGCGCCGCCGTGGAGGGTGGCCAGGTAGAGTGCCCGCTTGGGAGTAGCCTGCGGATTCCAGGTGGGCGGATCGCCCATTGGAAAGGTCACCACCGGCCCGTCGATCTGCTCGAGCAGGGCGGTGTCCACGCTGATCTCGGTGTGGGGAAGGCGCAGCGCGGGCATGATCATCCAGGACTCGGCGATGGCCACGGCGCCCAGCAGCACGGCCAGTGGCCAGCGGGACGCGGCGGCGACCCCTCCCGCGACGAGGGCGGGCAGGGCGTAGAGCAACACCAAGCGCTGGGCGTTCCCGATGCGATCGGTCATGGGCAGCAGCTGCAGCAGCTCCTGTAGGGGGCTCGAGACATCGCTGGGGCCGGGCGTCATGGCATGCCTGATCAGCGGTGGGCCGGCGCCGAGGGCGAACATGACCAGCGCGAGCACGGCCAGTGGGCGGCTGCGACGGACGGCCAGGCCCATGAGCAGAGCCACCATGCAGCACAGCCCACCCGGGAAACGACGCGCCAGCCACATCCACGCTGGGGGCGTCCCTTGCTCCCCCGAGTGCCCCGCGGCCCGGACGCTCGTGGGGCCTGGACCTGGGCCCCGGACGCTGCGCGGCGCGGGCTCGATGGCGCCCCTCTCGGACAGCAGCACCTGGCCCGAGGGCGACAGCTGGAACCCGCCGCCTCCGAAGCGCTCGTCCATGCGGCCGCCCGGGCCGCTCTCAGCCCAGAGCAGCGGAGCTGCGGCCAAGGCTCCCGCCACCAGCAGCACCCCCCCCAAGCCGAGCCAACGGGGAGTCTTTCGTCGCCACATGGCCCAGGGGAGCAGTGCGGCCCACAGGATCATGGCGTAGATAGCGTAGTAGGGGCTGCACAGCGCGGTGGCCAGCATGGCGAGCGCCGAGGCGAGCAAGCGGCGCGGGGTGACGTTCTCCCACAGGCGCACCGCCAGAGCCCCCAGGATCAGCAGGGGGCCCAGCGCCAGGACCTCGACGATGGTGTCAGAGGCGCTGCGAAGCAGGAATGGGTGGAGCTGGATGGCCAGGGCCGCCGCGCTCGCAGCCCAGGGCTTGGCACCGAGGCTGCGGGCCAACAACCAGGCGCCCACCCCCGTGAGCGTCACGAGCAGGAGGACCGTGACGCTCAGGGCGGCGGCGCCGCCGTGGGCGCTGCGGCCAGCGATGATGTCGAGGGACGAGGCCAGCAGTGTGGTGAGGGGGTCCACCGGCCAGAACCTCATGCCGTCCGGGTAGGCCAGCAGGTCGGCCTGCCCAAGCCGCGCTTCTCCGCAGAGCCAGCGGCCGAGCTGGCCCATGGCGAACAGGTGGCCCCAGCCCTCGCCGAAGGGCTGGCCGGGGATTCGCCCGGGCGCCAGGCTGCCCCGCAGCAGCACGACGGGTGCGAGGGCCAGGGGCAGCAAGGGGAGGGAGCGGCGCACGCCTGGATGATAGCCTCCCGTAGCCAGGCGAGAAAGCCGCCCTGACTGCGGGGAGAGGGGCAGCGCGTTATCAAGCTCGCCAAGTCGGGCAGATCCGGATCTGGTGTTGTCTGGCTGACAGCAGATGCTGAGCTGGAGTGAATATGTTTGGGGATGTCCCCCTGGTACTTGTCGATTGCGATGAGGCGCTCGCCGCGGCCGTAGATGCCATGCGCGGGCTGCCGGCCATCGCGGTGGACCTCGAGGCGGATTCCTTCCACCACTACCGCGAAAAAGTCTGCCTGATCCAGGTTTCCATCCCTGGCACCGACTTCGTGATCGACACCCTCGCCATCTCGGGCCTGGGCCCCCTGGCCGAGCTCCTCCAGGATCCCGATCAGGTCAAGGTCCTGCACGGCTGCGACTACGACGTGGTCAGCCTCAAGCGTGACTACGACGTCTCGCTGGCCGGGCTGTTCGACACCATGATCGCGGCCCAGTTCCTGAACCTGCCCCGGCTGGGGCTGGCCGATCTGCTCGGCGGGACCTTCGCGGTCGACCTGGACAAGCGCTACCAGCGCCATGACTGGGCCCGTCGCCCTCTGCTCGACGAGCACCTCGAGTACGCCCGCGGCGACACCCACTGGCTGCTGGCGCTGCGCGAGGTGCTGCAGTATCGGCTCGAGCGCGCCGGCTGGTCACAGGCCGTGGCCGAAGAGTGCGAGCTGATCCAGAAGCGGGAGTGGCAGGGCCGCACGCCCGATCCCGGGGACTTCCTCAGGATCAAGGGGATCAGCGGCCTGGACGCCACCAGCACCAGGGTGCTGCGGGCGCTGTACGAGTACCGGGAGCAACAGGCCAGCTCCATGGACCGTCCGGTGTTCAAGGTCATCCCCGATCGCGTCCTCGCGTTGGTGGCCCAGCGCCAGCCCAAGGATCTTGATGAGCTGGGCGTTCTGGTGCGCAAGACCTCCGCGCTGGTGCGCCAGCACGGCCATGCTCTGGTCGCTGCCGTGGCACAGGGGCTCGAGGACGAGCGCCCCCTCCCCAGCGCCCCCGCCCGCAAGAAAGCCCGCTCCGGCCATGGACCGGCCAACGCCAGCGTTGTGGAGTCCCTCAAGACCTGGCGCAGCCGGCAGGTCGCCAAGGACAACCTCCCGCCCGCCATCATCGGCTCCAATGCGGTGCTGCGTGACCTCGCGGCCGTGCTGCCCAGCACCCTGGACCAGCTCTCCGAGGTCAGCGAGCTTCGCCGCTGGCAGATCCAGCGCTACGGCGCCGAGCTGCTCGAGGTCGTGGCCCAAGGCATCGAGGCCGGCAGGCCCCAGAGCAAGTCCCGTCGCCGTCGCCGTCGCCGCACATAGCGTGGCCGTCGAGGTTCCGGGCCAGTAGGCCGCTGGTACCGCTGACTGCTAGTACTGGTAGGTCTGGTCTGCCGGCTCGCAAGCTGCGATGCAGTCGATCTCGATCAGGGCCCCCAGGGGAAGCCCGGCCACGGCCACGGCTGAACGGGCCGGGCGTGGCGCCTGGGGAAAGTACTCGAGGTAGATCGCGTTGACCTTGGGGTAGTCGGCCATGTCGGCCAGGAACACCGTGGTCTTGATCACCTGGCTCATGCGCGAACCGCCGGCCTTGACCACCGCCGCCAGGTTCTTCATGGCCTGGTGGGTCTGGGCCTCGATGCCCCCCGTCACGAGCTTGCCCGAGGCTGGATCCAGGGCGATCTGGCCGCAGGTGTACAGCAGCCCCTGGTGCCGGATGGCCTGGCTGTAGGGGGCGATGGCGCTGGGCGCGCCAGAGCTGTGGATGGCTTCCATGGAGGCTTCCTAAAACAGGGCGTTGTTGATGAGCTCGCCCACGCCGCCTGCACCTGGGACGATGTAGTCCTCGGCGTTCAGCCCGTTCTCGCGATCCCACAGCTCGCCGGGAGCGCGGTCGAGGACCTCCTGGGGAGACAGGCCGCGGTCCAGGCGCACGGCGTGGATGGTGACGTCCGGGGCCTCGGTGACCAGCCGCTTGATGTACTGGGGGGTGACGATCAGGTTGACGCACACGAAGCGCGTGGGGGCACCCTCGGCGCGCTCCCGGTACAGCTCCATGGTGCGGATCATGCTGGAGCCCGTGGCTCCCATGGGATCGGGGATGATCACCAGGCGCTCGTTGACCGGGCCGCCGATCTTGGAGCCGGACATGTCCACGCCGATGACCTCGCCCTTGTCGTTGGTGCGACGGTTCATGAAGACGTGGTCCTGGCGCACGGCGCCGGGGTCCAGCAGGGTGCACAGGCCGTCGAAGAACAGCTGGGAGGGCATGATGCCGGCCCGGGCCACGTCGACGATGATGATCTTCTGGTGGGGGTCGAGCACGCTGCCGCGGATCACGCCCTCGGGGTTGATGGGCTGCATGCGGGTGGGCTGCTCCACCGAGACCTGGGCCAGCTCGAGGCTGGCCACCTTGCCGATGAGGAAGCGGTACAGGTCACCCAGCAGCAGATTGAACAGGGGCTGGGTGGTCTGGGGAGAGGACAGCCGCGTGAGCAAGGTGAGCGGGTAAGGGAAGGAGTGCAGGCAGACCCGGTCGCCGTAGCGATGGTCGACGCCGCGGGAGGGCAGGGGAAGGGCGCGGAACTGAGAGTCGGTGGGGTGGGTCACGAGCGAGCCTCCAGCAAGAGATCCAGGATCAACGATAGGCTTGCGAGCACCTCGGCCAGTGTGCCATCGATGACCAGCGTGGAGAGGAAGGGCAGGGGGCCCTCTCGCTGAGCGGAAGAAGCGCCCAGGGCGTCCAACACAGGTTCGGTCTCGGCGATCCGGAGGGCCGGGGTGGTGCAAGCCCCGTCTTCTAACAGGTCTGCGCTGGTGGAGAGGAGCTTCCAGTTCGGGTCCACCTCCGTCCAGCTGGGCAGTGCGGCCAGGATGCCCCCGGTGCGGGAGCCCGGGGCCTGGAGCAAGCCGGCCGCGTTGTGGGCCACAGCCCAGGTGGCCTGGTGGGCCACCACCAGCTGGAGGGTGGTGCGCAGGCGGGCCGCGGGGCTGCGCCCGGTCTCGTCGGGCTGGATGAGCAGGCCGATGAGCTCGTACAAGGCGTAGATGTCCAGAGGATAGCGGCCCGCCTCGAAGGCATCGCTGGCGTAGCCGCCCCAGGTCTCCTCGACGCAGGAGTCGGTGCCGTTGGCACACCAGGCCTGGTCGCTCCAGGGGTCGATCAGCGGTGGAACGAGGGACAGCAGGCTGGAGACCAGCCGCGTGCCAGCGAGATCCTTCAGCAGCTCCTCGATGGGCTCCGAGAGCTGGTGGCTGTGCACCAGCGAGACCACCTGCACCAGCTCGGGGATGCGGCTGTCTTCGCCTTCGGGCTCGAGGGCCTGCAGCAGCTCGAGCAGCACCACCAGCAGATCGCCCACTTCCGGGTCCACCAGGCGCTCGAGGGCCGGCGCGTCGGCGGCGAACTGCTGGCTGTCGACGGTGCACTGGCCGGCCAGGGCTTCGATGAGCTGGCCATAGCTGAGGGTGAAGCCCCCGACGTTGAGCAGGAAGTCGACGTTGGTGGGCTCCTGATCCGCGATGAGCTGCAGCAGCCAGACGCTCATGTTGTCCGTGTGCAGCCACTCGATGCCCAGGGTGCTGCAGGACACCTCTCGGTCGGCGGTGTGCAGCAGGCGCAGCATGGCCACCAACGCCGAGTCTTCGCCGGGTTGGAGGCTGTCGCCGTGTACGTCGCTGGTGGCCAGGATCACCAGCTGCGATGGCAGCACGTCCAGGTGCCCGCCCCGGGAGCTGGCCCCCAGGGAGTCCGCCAGGCTCGAGCCTACCACGGGATCGGACAGCATGGCATGTGCGGGATCCAGCACCAGCTCGAGCACTGTCTGGTCACCGGTGGGTGCGACCACCAGGGCATCCATCAGGTCGCGCAGGGAGTTGCCCGACGCACCCACCGCGTGGTCGTTGCTGGCGTCCTCGGCGGCTTCGATGGCGTCGCCCAGGTCCGACAACAGGTCGTCCGAGATGGAGGCCAGCAGAACTTCGTCGCTGGCGGCCACAGCCAGAAAGGTGGCGACGGCATCGAAGGTCGGATCGGCACGGAGCGCCCTGGCCATCAGCGCAGCCAGCCCATCGTCGCGGTCCTGTGCCTGGGTGGCCAGCGCTCGCACCAGCGGCAGAGCAGGCGTCACCAGACCGGCGTCCATGGCTGCGGCGTCGCTGGGTGCGCCCTCGGCGGCCAGCTGATCGAAAGGCTGGCCGTAGGTGAGCTCGACCGCGAGCTCTGCGGCGGTGACCACAGCCGAGCCCTGGTCCTCGAGCAACACCACCGCGGCGTCGAAGATGGCCGCCAGGTCGATCCCGGTGTCGGGGAGGTGGTTGATCAGACGGGCGAGCTCGACGCCGGCTGGCTCGCCGGCGCGGGCGTCCTGGTCCAGGGAGTCCACCAGCCCCGCGAGGGCGCCCAGGTTGCCCTGGTCTACGCAGTCGTACAGATCGTGCAGCTCGGCCGTGGACTCCTCGGACAGGCCATCGAAGAGGTCCACGCGGTAGCACGGGCTGTCGGCATGCAGCTGGTCGTGCCAGCTGCTGGGGTCGTCCTGGAAGTCACAGGCGGCCAGGAAGACGAGGAGGGCGAGCATCGCGGCGCTGGCCGGATGGTCTAGTCGAACATGTAGCGGAAGCCCAGGTAGGCGTTGGCGCCCGGGAAGAACGACTTTCGGTAGCGCATGGAGTAGGCCACGTCGGCATAGACCTGGATGTTGCTCGCGAAGTGGTAGTGAGCGCCGATGCCGACCTCGCCCAGCAGGAACTCTTGGCTGGTGCCTTCGCCGGTGGTGGGCTCGACGGTGACCATGGCCGCGCCGACATGGGTGGCGATGTGGGCCTGGAAGCCGGTGGGGTCACCGATCACGCCCCAGTGCACACCGACCGTTGCGATGCCCGCGTAGGTGGGGCCATCGGGCACGGCGTAGGTGGGCTCCTCCACGATGGGATTCTTCGGGCCCTCGGGGGGGGAGTCGATCAAGAAGATGCCGCGCGCCACACCCAGGAAACGATCGTCCTTGTCGCCCAGGATCGCTTCGAAGCCGAAGCCGGTGTTGGGCTGGTTCTGGCGGTTGAGGTACTGGGTCTCGTCGGCGTCGTAGTAGTACACCCGGGCCTGGTGCATTCCCGCGGTGCCGAGCAGGCCGATGCCGCCCGCGTGGGCGCTGGCGCTGTGAAGGGCCGTACCAGCCAGCAGGAGGAGGGCAAGGGAGGAGGGGTGGCGCATCGAAGACCTCTGAGGGGAGGTGGGGGAGAGGGCAGGGGAGGGGAAGCAGGTGGTCGAAGCTAGCCCTCGCGCGCGCGAGATAGCAAGGAATACACCGAAACCCCCTCACCACGCAACCCGAAGGCCCCCCCTCGGGTGGTGACATCCACACCGGGACGACGGAAACCCTGCGGGCTAGGTGATTGTGAGCGTCCTCCCTCGAGGTGATTCCATGAGCTCCGCTCTCCTCCTGATCCTCGCCCTGGTCGTCCTGATCGTGGCCTATGTCGTCTACGGCGGCAAGGTCGCCAGGTGGTTGGGCGTGGATCCAGGGCGGCTCACTCCAGCTCATCGCCTGAATGACGGTGTCGACTACGTGCCAGCCCGTCGGGCGGTGCTGGTGGGTCACCACTTCGCCTCCATCGCCGGGGCCGCCCCCATCATCGGGCCGGTGACCGCGCTGGCCTTCGGGTGGGGGCCGGTGTTCCTGTGGATCCTCGTGGGTGGCATCTTCCTGGGAGCCGTGCACGACTTCTCTTCGCTGATGGCCTCGCTTCGGCACGACGGGAAGTCCATCGGTGAGATCATCGAGGCTCACCTGGGCTACGGTGGCCGCACGCTCTTCCTGCTCTTCTCCTGGACCGCGCTGGTGCTGGTGGTGGCGGTGTTCGCCATCGTCGTCGCCAAGACCTTCGTGCAGGTCCCCGAGGCCGCGACGGCTTCGGTGCTCTTCATCCTCCTGGCCCTGGCCTTCGGCGCAGCGGTCTACCGGCTGGGCGTGCCCTTGGCGGTGGCTACGGTCCTTGGGGTGGCGGCCCTGTTTGGTTGCATCCCGTTGGGCCTCGCCTTTCCTCTGCGCCTGTCCTTCGACACCTGGCTGGTGGTGTTGATGGCCTATGTCTTCGTGGCATCGGTGACGCCCGTCCAGGTGCTGCTGCAGCCCAGGGACTACCTCAACAGCTTTCTGCTCTACGCCATGTTGTTGCTCGGCTTCGCCGGCGTGATCTGGGCCCACCCGACCCTCGAGGCGCCGGCCTTCACCGGCTGGCAGGTCCCAGAGCTGGGGTCCATCTTCCCGGTGCTGTTCGTGACCGTCGCCTGCGGCGCCATCAGCGGCTTCCACTCGCTGGTCTCTTCGGGGACCACCGCCAAGCAGCTGGACAGCGAAGCCGACGCCCAGGCGGTGGGCTACGGCTCCATGCTGGTGGAGTCTCTGCTCGCGGTGCTGGCGCTGGTCGCCGTGGCGTGGCTCTCGTCGGCCGACTACGCCGCCTACATGGGCGAGGGCGGGGGAGGCCCCGTGGCCGCCTTCTCCGCCGGCCTTGGCGCGCTGATCGGGACCCTGGGGCTGCCGGCCGAGGGGGCTACGAGCTTCGTTGCGCTGGCCGTGAGCGCCTTCGCGCTCACCTCCCTGGACACCGCCACCCGCTTGTCGCGCTTCGCCTTCCAGGAATTCTTCGAGCCTCCCCGGCGGGGCTCGGCCCAGCCCACCGAGCCGGGCCTGCTCACCCGCGTTGCGGGCAATCGTTTCCTTGCCACTGCGGGCTCGGTGCTCGCTGCGGGCGCCTTGGCCTGGTCTGGCTCGTGGAAGCAGATCTGGCCCATCTTCGGATCCGCCAACCAGCTCCTGGCGGCCCTGGCGCTGCTCGCCGTGTCGGTGTGGCTGGCCCACCGGGGACGTCGCAGGCTCTTCGTCCTGATCCCCATGGTCATCATGTACGCCGTCACCACATGTTCCCTGGGGTTGCTCGCCTGGCGCCACCTGGTCCAGGACGCTGGGAGCCTGGTGCTGGGGGTGGCGGCGGCCTGCCTGTTGCTCGTGGCGGTGGTCCTGGCCGTGCTCGCGGGGCGTGTCGGGCTGCGCCCGCGCGCCGCGTCCTGACCTTGCGCGCAACCCAAGGAGCCCATGAATGTGGGCGCCAACAAAAAAAGATGCACTGGGATATTGCCGCCCATAACCCAGTTATCCCCCTTTTAATCGGAATTCTTCTAGGTCGGGAAAGGAGCAGGAGAAAGCGCCTAACCGGTTGAAAAGCCTGAATAAACACGGATAGACAACACAAGAACATGCCCGCAGGTGCTCATCGGGATCGTCCACGATCCCGACTGGCGCGGGAAAAATGTGAGATCGGGGCCTTGGCCTTTGCGCAGACTTTACGCTATGAACCACCCGTCGGAGTCAGTCCAGCTCCGCATTCAACCACCTCATGCAATCTTCGGGAGTACGAAATGAACAAGAAGGAACTCGCTGTCAAGCTCGCTTCGCAGACCGGCCTCACCCAGGTCAAGTCCATGGAAGTCCTCAACGCCCTGTTCGATGCCAACGAAGGCATCATCGGCGGCGAGCTGGTCGGCGGCGGCAAGGTCTCCATCCCCGGCTTCGGCACCTTCATCACCAAGACCCGCGCCTCCCGCGTTGGCACCAACCCCTCCACCCAGGCCAAGATCGACATCCCCGAGCGGAAGTTCCCCTCCTTCCGCCCCGGCAAGACCCTCAAGGAGCTGATCTCCGCCTAATTGCGCCGTGGAGTTCCGGCCTCGCTGCGCTGCTCCGCAGAGCCGCGCAGCACACACCAGGCCGGATGAACGAAGGCACCGCACATGCGGTGCCTTCTGCGCTTCAGGCGGACGAACTGCCGCCCAGCATCTCAGGCAGAGTGGGAGTTGGCTAGACGGGCGGGTCGCCCTGCGCGGTGCCCGTGTCGGGGACCACCCCGGTATCCGGGGTCGCGGTGTCCGGTGATCCCGTCTCCGTCGAGCTGGTGTCGTCCTCGGCCGTGTCTGAGGCGCCGGTGTCGTCAGCGCCGGTGTCGATTGGGTCCGTGTCTGAGGGGCCGGTGTCTTGGGGAGCTGTGTCTTGGGGAGGCACGAGGACCTCGAAGGGCAGCGCGTTGCTCTGGCCATGGCGGTTGAACAGCGTGACAACGGTGCTTCCGGCCACTCCCGCTGGCACGGTGAACGCAACCTGCTCGAGGCAGTCCGCGCAGAGCAGGTCGCAGGAATCACAGTCGTCGCAGCCTGTGCAGGCTTGGTCCGTGAGGCAGTCGTCGCAGGCGTCGCAACCATCCCGGGTGACGGAGCTGAGGGTCGCGCGTGCGGTTCCGACGTACACCGCGGTGTCGTAGGCGTCGGTCATCGGACCGCCGCTGGCGGTGACCTGGTCGCCGACCATGGCCTGGGTAGGCTCTATCGCTCGAAGCGAAACGTCACAGGGGCTGAGGGAAGAGGTGGAGGTGCTGTCGCAGCCGAAGAGCAGTGCCCCGGCCGTCAGCACGGTGAAGGTGCGCAGGAGGGAGGGGATGGTGGTGCGGCTCATGTGGGGTCCCCCTGGGGGCCTGTGGGGTCGGGCGGGCCGTCGGCAGCCAGCCCCCGTCGGCGGGGAAGGGCGGGCGTAGGCGCGGGCTGGTAGGGGCTCTGGTCGGCGCCCGATGGGGGCGCCAGCGGGTCGGAGAAGCTGGCACCGCTGGCGCGCAGCTTGGTCATCATGTCGGGGGGGAACGAGATGACCAGCACCTTGCCGCAGGCGCACTGCACCTCGGAGCCCGGGAGAGGGTAGGGCTGCGAGAAGCGATGCACGAGGCTGCAGTGGGGGCAGGTGATCTTGACCGGCATGGTCGAGGCGGTCTCCGGAGGCAGCAGGGCGCATGGGGGTGCGCCGTGGAGCCGGGCCCATAACCTGTCTTTCCCACCCCAGGGCAAGGGAGGAATCCCGTCCAGTGGCGGAGGGTTCTGCAGGCTGTTCGTCGTCCTCCGCCGATCGGATGCCCTCGCAGGGACACCGTCAGGCGGGGAGCGCGTTGACAGGCTGCCCATCGTGGCCCTAAGTTTCATCTTCCCCCCCCGATGCCCCGCCTCGCGGCGAGCAGCCGAGAAGACCCGAGAAGAACATGCTGAAGCGGATTTCGAGGCACGTGCTCATGCTCACTGGCGCCATGGGTGTCAGCGTGGTTGGCTACAACATGGCGGTGTGCCTGGGGGGCTTCGAGGGCGCCACGGTGCAGGCCGGGCCCTTCGGCGGCATGGGCTCCGTGTATGGTTCATCCTACCAATTGGCTGATCTTCAGCTGTTCGATCGCACCCGCTACTTCGTGCGCGAGCGCTACGTCGAGCCTGGCCGCGTCCAGCCCGAGGCCATGTTCGACGCCGCCCTCGACGCGGTCGAGCGCGAGGTCGACAGCGTGCTGCTCGTGCGCGAGCCCGGCGGTCGGCTGCTGCATGTCTCCGTGGGGGGCTACACCACCACCCTGATGATCGATCCGATCGACAGCCTCGACGCCCTGCGGGCGCGGCTGGGCCAGGTGGCGGCGGTGCTGCAAGAGCGGCTGGACGGCGACACGGTGGATCTGCCGGCGGTGGAGTACGCCATGTGCAACGGCATGCTCTCCACCCTCGATCCCCACTCGGTGCTGATGGCGCCCGACCTGTCCAAGGACATGAACACCGAGAACCAGGGCGAGTTCGGAGGCCTCGGCATCACCATCACCCTCCGCAAGGGCCGGCTCACGGTGGAGTACCCCCTCGAGGACACCCCTGCCTACCGCGCGGGGCTCAAGGCCGGCGATCACATCGTCCGCATCGAGGAAGAGTCCACCATCAACATGAGCCTGGACGAGGCCGTCTCGAAGCTCCGCGGGCCCGTGGGGGCGCCTGTGACCATCATGGTCCGGCGGGACATGTGGGACGAAGACCGTCCGTTCAGCATCGTGCGCGACACCATCCGCATAAACCCGGTCGAAGGCGAGGTGCTCGAGGGCGGCGTCGGCTACCTGCGCATCAAGAGCTTCCACGCCAACACGGCGCGGGACATGGACGCCGTGCTCGCCGGGTTCCGGCGTGAGCTGGGCGGGGCGCCCAAGGGCCTGGTCCTGGATCTTCGCGACAACGCGGGTGGCTTCCTCACCCAGGCCATCGAAGTGTCCGATCGTTTCATCGACAACGGCGTCATCGTCTCCACGGTGGGGTCTGATGGTCGCAACAACAGCGAGCGGGCCACCACGTCCCGGACCGAGCCCGACTACCCCATCGTGGTGCTGGTCAGCGCTCACTCCGCCAGCGCCTCCGAGATCGTGGCCGGCGCCCTGCGCAACCTCGACCGGGCGGCGGTGCTCGGCGAGCGCACCTTCGGCAAGGGTTCGGTGCAGCACCTGTACGAAAACGCAGATGAGTCTCAGCTCAAGCTCACCGTGGCTGAGTACTTCACCCCCGGCGACCACTCCATCCAGTCCGTGGGCATCCCCCCCGACGTCGAGCTGGTCCCCCAGGTGGTCTACCGCGGCGGCGAGAAGGACCCCGTCACCGGCGAGGAAGACGAGCGCATGGTCTTCCTGCTCTGGCGGGATCGGGTCACCCGCGAGGCCGATCTGGATCGGCACCTGCGGGCGCACACCCTGGACATCGAGCCATCAGCAGCCCGCATCGCCTACCTGCGAGACATCAAGGCCGACGAACAAGCACGTCGGCAGGAGCGTCGCGACCTCTCCCGCGACTGGGAAGTGCAGCTGGCCCGCGAGGTGCTGCTCAACGCTGAGGGTTCCCGCAGGGCCGACGTGGTGGCCGCCGCCGCCACCGTCGTCGCCCGGCGGCGGGACGCGGAAGCCGCCACCATCGGTGCGGCGTTCTCTGAGCTGGGGGTGGACTGGACCCCCGGCACACAACCCGTGCAGCCCCAGCTCGAGATCCGCATGGACATGGGCGAGGACGGGCGGCTCACGGCCGGTGAGGAAGAGGACATCACCCTCGAGCTCACCAATGTGGGCTCCGAGCCGGTCTACCAGGTCATGGCCGTCTCGGCGTCGGACAACGAGCGCCTGGATGGGTACGAGTACTTCTTCGGGCTGATCGAGCCGGGCCAGACCCGCTCTTGGGTCCAGCCGGTCAAGCTGGACCACGGCTTCCCCGACGAGGTCGATCAGGTCGTCCTGGACATCCGCGACGGCGACGGCAACAGCCTGGGGCGAGAGGCCCTTCGCATCGAGGTCTCTGGCTCGGATGTGCCCTCCTTCGCGTACACCATGCAGCTGTTCGACGATGGCTCCGGCAACAGCGTCGGTGACGGCGACGGCGTGCCCGAGCCCGGCGAGGTCATCGATCTGGCGCTGGAGCTCACCAACGTCGGCGCCGTCGACGCGGTCGAGGCCTTCGCCAAGCTGCGCAACCGCTCCGGCCCCACCATCGACCTCAGCGTCGGGACCCTCGAGCTGGGCGCGCCCGCGGCGGGTGAGGCCGTGTCCGGTCGCTTCACCTTCGGAGTGCGCGAAGAAGAGCCGGGCGAGGAGATCGAGCTCGAGCTGGTGGTCGGCGACAACGAGCTGTACGACTACGGTGCCGTGCTGCGCGCAGGCTTCTACGACTACGCCACCATCGGCGAGGAGATCGAGATCCCCATGGCCGAGGGGCCCCAGCGCGATGCCGCGATCGGGGCGCTGCTCGAGCCCCGCGAGCCCCCCAAGCTCAGCATCACGCGCCGTCCGGAGCTGGTCGTAGACGATCCCTGGGTGGTGCTGTCCGGTCAGGTCGAGGACGACCGTGGAATCCAGGACGTCATCATCTTCCACACCTGGCAAGACGACCCTTCCCTCCAGTTCCGGGCTGACGCCCTGCTCGGCGAGGCCCCCGCGGCCACCGATGCAGCACTGCACGAGTCCATGCTGGCGGGCGAGAGCAAGGTGTACTACCGGGGCGGTTCCAGCGGCGTCACGGTCATGCCGTTCTCGGTGGAACAGAAGCTGCGCCAGGGTGCCAACACCTTCGTCATCCTGGCCCACGACGACCAGGGCTTGAGCCTGGCCAGGGCTGTGTCCGTCTACTACGCACCCGCTGTGGCGGTCGCGGAGTAGCGCGCGGTGCCTGGTGCGCTGTCAGTCGGCGCTCCGTCAGTCGGCGCTCCGTCAGTCGGCGCTCCGTCAGTCGGCGCACTGCAGGGCGCGTAGCTGGGAGCGCAGCTGGTCGATGTCGCGCTCGTAGCCAGCGCGGCGAGGGCCCTTGCTGACCCGCGCTTGGCTGCGCCGAAATGCCAGGGTGGTGGCCGCCCGCACATAGGCGTGGTGGTTCACTCCCGGCGCAAGCCACCCGCGTCGTGCCCGGCGCAGGTAGGAGGCCAGGATGGGGACGTGGGCCGTCGGGATGGTGCCCTCTTCGCGCGCTTCTTGCCGGAGCTCCTCTCGGATGCGGCGGTGCTCGTCCCAGAGGCAGAGCTGGAATACCCCGAAGACCACCACCACCTCGAGGGGGAACAGGATGAGGTCGGCCATGAAGAGCATGCCGCCGGTGCCCAGCAGCTGGTCGGCGGTGATCAGGCCGTTCCAGATGCCGTGGATGGTCATGGCCAGCACCAGGCCTGTGACCCCCGCGGCGAGCCTCGCCGGCCAGCCGCGGAACATGGCCCAGCCCAGCAAGGCGCCCACGAGGCTGCTGGCCGTGGCGTGCATCACCGCGCTGAAGAAAGTGCGGATCACCACTGTGGCCGCCCAGGCCGCCACGTCGCCCTCGGCCGCGCCGCCCACGAAGTACAGGAAGTTCTCGGTCATGCCGAAGCCGAGGCCGGCAGCGGCCCCGTACACGAAGCCGTCGGTGGCGTTGTCGAAGTGCTTCGAGCGCAGCACCAGCGGGAGCACCATGGCCTTGGTGGGTTCCTCGACCAGGGGAGCGATGAGCACCGTGCCGGTGTGCATGGCCGCCGCTCCACCGAGCGCCCAGGTGAGGGGTAGCAGGGCCATGGTGTTGCCCACCAGCGACAGCACCACTGCGCCAATGGCGCCCCACGCGAAGACCAGCAGCAGCAGCCACATGGGCTCGCGGTCATAGCGGTCGAGCCACCACAGCAGGCCCAGGAAGCACAGGATCGGCAGCCCCGCGCAGACCACCGAGAGCAGGGCTAGGATGGCGGAGAGCAAAGACGAGCGCCGTGGCTGCTAGAAGGTCACGCCGGTGGCCATGCCCACGAAGGGGAGGTCGTGGATGCCGCCCTCGATGCGCAGGTTGGCGCGCTGGTTGAAGTCGAAGTGCAGGGCCACCACCAGGTCCACCACGCCCAGCACGCTTGGGATGCGCTTGGCGCCGTCGCTGCCGCAGCCCGCAGCGTAGCGCTCGTAGGCCGGGGAGTTGACCGGGTCGGAGAGCGTGCCGTCGCCCTGCTCGCAGTAAGGGTCGTTCTCAGCGTTCGAGCCGTGGACCCAGTGATCGAACTCCCCGGTGAGGAACAGGGGGCCGAGGCCGCCCCAGAACATGAAGCCCATCCACGGGGTGATCTTGGCCTCGTACCCAGGGCCGAAGCCGAAGTCGATGATGCCCAGGCGGGAGGGCACCAGGTACTCGCCGTCGTGGTGGTTCGCAGGTTCTTCGACGTCGTCCCAGTAGCCTTCGTCGATCATGTGGCCGAGGTAGTCGAAGAAGACAGTGAAGCAGGCGCCAGTCTCCCAGCGCGCCCACCACTCGAGCCCTACACCCCAGGCCCGGACCTTGGGGCGGTCCATGGTGACGCCATCGTCGCCCTTGTCGTAGTACCAGATGTCCAGGAGCCCGTCCGGCAAGGTGAGGTAGCGGCCCCGGAAGTTGATCTCCATGAGGAAGTCCCGCGTGCGCTCTGGCCCACCGGTGCCGGGCGCCGCGACCTCGGCCTCCTGGCGCTCCAGGAAGAGGAGGTCCTCGTTCAGTGGGCTGTCGGCCCTGGCGGCGCGCCAGGCCCACGACTGGTGGTTGCCGGCGCTGGCGAATGCCGTGGTGGGGAGCAGCAGCGCGAGGGTGATAAGGGAGCGGACGATCATGCTTCCTCCGATTGGGTGCCCCGATCCTGGTGGCAGCGTGCCGGATTGTCAACCGGATACGCGAGAAGCAGGGAGCCCGACCACCTTGTCCTATCGAATGCCAGCCTCTGTCACCTCTCCTGGACGGTTCGGTTCGGCTCGATTTGCGCGGCGTCTGCGCGCCTGCATCCTCGCGACGCTGCCCCTGGTGGCGCTGACGTGCGCCTGCCGCTACCAGCTGGGGCACCCGCCAGCCTCCATCGGGCTGTCGGTGGGGGAGATCCAGGCACCGGTGGCCGAGCCCGGGGTAGCCGACGCCTTGGCCGCTGCCCTGGGGGCTGCCATTCGACGCGCTGGAGCCCAGGGCGCCCAGCCGATCCTCGCCCGCATCGATCGGGCCAGCTACCAGCCGGCTTCCAGTCGCGAGGGGCAGGTCATGACCTGGGAGGTGGCGCTCGCGGTCACCTTCACCCTCACGGGGCCCCAGCCCCGTGAGCTCAGCCTGGAGCGAAGCACACTGGTGGCCACGCCTCCGGGTGCGATCCAGCCCAGCCAGCTGCGCAGCCCAGCCCTGGCCCAGCTGGCCGGGATCCTCGCGGAAGAAGCCGTCTCCAGCTTCTTGTACGCGCCATCCAGCCCCCCCATGCAAGGAGTGGAGCCATGAGCGCCCGCCGCAGCAACGCACCAGCCGCGAGCACCGAGCTCGGCAACGAGCTCGCCAGCGTCTACCTCATCTACGGCGACGAGCAGCTGTTGGTGCGCCGCAGCCTGGACGAGCTGGCCGAGCGAGCCCTCGATGGCGGGCCCGCCGCGTTCAACCGAGCCGAGGGGGTCGCCGGGTCAGGCGCGGTCCGGGGCCTGCTCAGTCAGGCGCGCACGCCACCCATGATGGGGCCTCGACGCCTGGTGGTGATCCGCGAGCTCGAGAACGCCAAGAACCCCGAGGTCGAGGCGATGATCGCCTACGTAGAGTCGCCCTCGCCCACCACCGTCCTGGCCATCACCGGGGCCAAGCTGCCTCCGGCCAGCGACGGCGCCAACATGGGCGTCCGCCTCCGCAACGCGGTCAACAAGGCTGGGCGCACCCTGCGCTTCGAGGCCGCCAAGCAGGATCCGGTGGCCTTTGTCCGGCAGCGCTGTGAGGCCTCGGGTTGCGAGCTGGGGCGGCGGGAAGCCGAGCTGCTGGTGGAGGTGGTCGGGCGGGATCTCGGCAGGCTGTCGGGCGAGGTGGACAAGCTCATCGCCTTCGTCGGCGGCGCTGGGCGCATCCGCGCTGAGCAGGTTGAGCAGGTCTGCTCGTTGTTGGCCGAGACCGTGATCTTCGAGCTCACCGACGCCATCGTTCGTGGCAGGGTGGGGCAGGCCCTGGCCATCACCCACCGCCTGTTCGAAGAGGGCCACGCGCCAGCGCGGATTCTACCCCTGGTGGCCTGGCAGGTTCGGCAGCTCATCCAGCTGCAGGACTGCCTGCGGCGCCGGGCGGACCCCTTCAGCGAGGGCCTCCGGATGCCTCAGGCCAAGATGCAGGCCGCCCGCGGCGCCCTTCAGCGTCACCCCCTGCGCGGGGAGAAGACCCTGGAGCTGCTCGCGGACGCAACCTTACAGATGCGCATCAGCAAGGCTGGTGAGCGTCATGTATTCGAGGCTCTGGTGCTGGCGCTGGCGCGCCAGTCGTCCTGAGCTGTGCGCGAGGCCTACTCTGCGGCGCCGATGGCGTTGACGGCCAGGGCCAGGCGGCTGATGCGGCGGGCCGCGTTGCGCTTGTGGATGATGCCCTTCTGGGCCACGTGCTGGATGACGCTCACGGTGCCGGGCAGCAGGGCCTTGGCGTTGTCGGCGTCGCCGGCGTCGATGGCAGCGCGGAGCTGCTTGATGTGGTTCCGCATCTGGGAGCGGTAGTGGCGATTGCGCAGCCGACGTTCGTTGCTCTGGCGCGCGCGCTTGACGGCGTCCTTGTGATTGGCCAAGGTGAGACTCCTGTTCTTGGTTTCGGGATTCGTGGGTGGGGGCACCGCAGGTGCGGCGTGAACCCGTCCACGGCGTACGAGCCGGCCCGGTCTAACCGGGAGAGGCTCGTCGTCAAGCGGTCGGGCCTGCGCCATGGGGGTTTGTCGTCGCTCCGAGGCGCAACGCGGCCTGCATCACCAAGCGCGCTGCCGGGGGCCTCCAGCGATTGACACTGGCATTCTGGGCGGCTAGTCTGCGCCCGCAGCGCGCGCCCCTGCGATGTTGGAAACAGTGAAAAGCGAGAAGAAAACATGAATATCGCCGTTGTTGGAACCGGGTACGTCGGGCTTGTCGTAGGGACCCTCTTGGCCGACATGGGCCATCAGGTCATCTGCGTCGACAACGATCGGCGCAAGGTCGAGGCGCTGTGTCAGGGGATCATCCCCATCTACGAGCCCGGTCTGGACCACCTGGTGAAGCGCAACCTCCACGAGGAGCGCCTCAGCTTCACCGAAGACATCCAGGCCGCGGTGGCCGCCAGCGAGGTCGCCTACATCGCCGTGGGCACCCCCTCCGCCGACGATGGCTCTGCGGATCTCAGCGGCGTCTTCGCGGTGGCCCGTTCCATCGGCAGCCACGCCACCCGCTCGTTGACCATCGTGATCAAGTCCACGGTCCCCGTGGGCACGGCCGACGGCGTCCGTGCGGTGTTGCGCGAGGCCTCCACGCTGCCCCACGACGTGGTCTCCAACCCCGAGTTCCTCAAGGAAGGCACCGCGGTCGAAGACTTCCGCAACCCCGATCGCATCATCGTCGGCTGCGCCAGCGAGGGCCCCCGTCGTGTGATGGAGCGCCTGTACAAGCCCCTGCTACGCACCGGCAAGCCCATCCTGTTCATGGACAACCGCTCGGCCGAGATGTCGAAGTACGCGGCCAATGCCTTCCTGGCCACGCGCATCAGCTTCATCAACGAGCTCGCTCGGCTGTGCGAGCTGGTGGACGCCGACATCGACGCGGTGCGGCGTGGCGCGGGCACGGACTCCCGCATCGGCCTGCGCTTCTTCTTCCCGGGGGCCGGCTATGGCGGCTCCTGCTTCCCCAAGGACGTGCGCGCGCTTCAGTACACCGCCTCGCAGCACGACCTGCACATGCACGTGGTCGATGCCGCCGAGCAGGTCAACCTCGAGCAGAAGCGGCTCCTGGCGCGCAAGATCTTCGCTCGCTTCGGGCCGGACCTCACGGGTCTCAAGCTCGCCGTGTGGGGCCTGGCCTTCAAGCCGCGCACCGACGACATGCGCGAAGCCCCCTCGCTGGTCATCATCCAGATGCTCTTGGACGCTGGCGCCACCGTCGTGGCCTATGATCCCGAGGCCATGGGGGAAGCACGCCACTCCCTCGGCGACACCGTCACCTACGCCGAGTCCAGCGGCGAGGCCCTCGACGGCGCCGATGCGCTGTTGGTGATCACCGAGTGGAACGAGTTCCGCAGCCCTGACTTCGAGGTCATCAGGGCCCGCCTGGCTCGCCCGATCATCTTCGACGGCCGCAACATCTACGACCCCGCCGAGCTGGCGGCCCTGGGCTTCGAGTACTACTGCATCGGCCGTGGGAAGCCCGACTACCCGGCCTGATCTCCCGTCCGTTCGACAGGTGGCGGCTCGCCATCATCCACAGCGATGGATATGCAACATCGCGTGGCGCTTTGCAGCGCCTGAGGCCCGGAGGTGTGTGGATGCGCGCAGGGAAGATCAACATCGTCGGAATCCTCATCATCCTGGCCCTCATCATCGGGGGTGTGTTCGCCTACACCTTCGGCCCGTACTACTGGGACTCCGTCACGATGAAGGAAGTGGCGCGCAACACCGCGCTCACCTACCAAGACCGTGGCAAGGCCAAGGGCCTCGAGCGCCTCACCCAGGAGCTCTACCAGCGGGACATTCCCGACTACATCGTCGAGAAGGACTGCAAGTTCAGCAACCGGGGCCAGACCTTCATCGTGACCTGCGCCTGGGCGGTCGATGTCTCCTGGCCCTTCACCAGCATCAGCCGGCACATGAGCTTCGAGGTCGAAGCCAAGCGTGGACCCCACGGCTTCATCGATTGATGCCGCCTGGGGTTGATCCCCGGCACCCGCGACCAGGCAGCCCCAGCACGGCGTGTTAGCTAGCGCGTTGGCAGCCTGTGGGTTGTAGCCCTTGCCTCCTGAAAAGCCTTCGGCGTGAGTCCCGAAGCCGAGGAATCGAACCGATGCAGCGTGTTCCCATGACGCCCCGTGGCTACTCGATCGTCGTCGCCGAGCTGCGGCGCCACAAAGAGGTCCTTCGACCCGAGAATGTCAGGGCCATCGAAGAAGCCCGCGCCCACGGCGACATCAGCGAGAACGCCGAGTTCGACGCTGCCAAGGAGCGCCAGGCTCAGCTCGAGGGCAGGACCATCGAGCTCGAGATGCGCGTGGCCGCCGCTGAGATCATCGACGTCACCAAGATCACCCCCAGCGAGAGGGTGATCTTCGGTGTGACCGTACACCTGCACGAGGTCGAGACCGAAAAAGATGTGCAGTACCGCATCGTCTCCGAGGAAGAGGCCGACGCGCGTGCGGGGCTCATCACGCCCACTTCGCCCATCGGGCGCGCCCTGTTGGGTCGATCAGAGGGTGACGAGGTGCGTGTGATCACGCCCCGGGGCGTGCGTGAGTTCGAGATCCTCGAGGTCAAGTACATCTAGCTTGGACCGGCCCCAGCTGTTGGGTCCCCCACCTGTGGCCCATCGAGGTTGACATGAGCAGCGTGACTCCGCCCCCCAGCGAGCCAGCTCTCGCCGCGGACTCGAACCTGGAATCCCCCGCCGCGCCTCAGGCCGCGTCGCCGCCTCCCGCGCGCCTGCAGGCAGCGCTGGCCCTCGACGTCCTCAGGCGCACGGTGAGCTATGGCCTGCGCGCAGCCTCCCCCCAGGCCGCGCCGCGCTACCTGCACGCCACCTGCAGCCCCTGGCTTGCCCGGGTACGGGACGAAGATCTCGAGCCCTCCGAGCGCGAGGCGCTGGGGGCCCTCCGCCTGGCTCTCGTCGCCTGCGAGCCTCCCGAGCCCGCCACCGTCGAGCTCCTGCAGTCCCTGGATCAGGGCCTCGTCGGCCTCGAAGGGCTGCTCGGGTTGGTGGATGGCTCGAGCCTCGAGGCCTGTGCGCAGCTGTTGCCATCAGGCGAAGCCGACCGCGCCCGCGAAATGCGTGAGCGCCTCGTTGCCCTCGAGGAGCGGCGCAGAGCCCGGGAGGCGCCCCCTGAGGTGACGCTCCCTGACTCCGACGAGGCGCCTCGGGCCGCCCCTGCGGCCGTCGAAGCACCGACCCCTCAGCCCGAGAAGCCGGCCGCGCGAGCCGAAGACGCTCCGCAGCAGGAGGCCAACGAGGCGAGCGAGCCCAAGCGTGGCCGTGGCCGCCGTTCCCGCCGGCCGACCGCTTCGGGGCGGCGGGACCAGCGCGGCCAGGACGACGCGCCTACTGCCGAGCCCGACACCCAGCCCGCGGCGGCGGCCGAGCCGGAGCCCCCGCCCCCGCGCAAGCCTCGCGAACCATCCCATCGCAGCATCGACGACCCCAAGGGCGCTGGGCAGCCGCTGTCCAGCTTCTTTCCAGCCCTCCCTCGACCCTTGGCCAGGGCGCTCGATGGACACGGCGTGGACACGGTCGCCGACCTTCTGCGGCTGCCGCCCGTCGAGTACGAGCTGCTCCCGCGCTCGGTGGAGCCCTCGGAGTCTCTGCCCTCGGGCCAGAAGCAGGTGCTGCGAGGCACCGTGCTCCGCAGGCTCACCCGCCTCACGCCCCTGGGGCGGCGCCACGACGTGGTCGTCGGCGACGGCCAGGCCGAGGTCGTCTGCCGCTGGGTCACCCCCAGGGACGCCACCTTCTGGGCCTCCATGGCCCCAGGCACCCGCGTAGCGCTTCACGGCTTGGTCGAGCTCGAAGGCGACGTCACCCTGCTGCACGAGGCCGAGCCGGTGTGGGTCGACAGCCGAGGTCAAGGTCGCCAGGCCTGCTACGGGCTCGAGGGTGTCGCGGACGTCGAGCTGCGCGCGCTCGTGCGCTCGGCCCTCGCCGCCTTCGCCGACAAGCTCAGCGATCCCCTGCCCGAGGGCGTGCGCAAGCGCGTGCGGCTGCTGGACATGGGCGAGGCCCTGCGGCGGTTGCACTTCCCCATCCACGGCGCCCGTCGTGGGCGCGAGCGCCTGGCCTTCGATGAGCTTCTGCTCTACCAGCTCGGTCAGAGCATCGGAAACAGCCGCCGTCCCCAGGAGCGCGGATCAGCTCACACCGTGCACCATCGCCTGGTGTCCCAGATCATGTCCACGCGGTCCCAGCCCCTGAGCGACGGCCAGGAGATCGCATTCTCGGAGATCCGGCGCGACCTCGCCAAGCCCAAGCCCATGAACCGGCTCCTTCAGGGCGACGTCGGCGTGGGCAAGGGCTTCGTGGCGCTGTTGACCGCTGTGGTCGTGGCCGAGGGGCGCGAGCAGGTGGTCTTCATCACGCCTGACGCGCTGGCTGCCGAGCATCGCTTCCTGTTCGCCGAGCCACTGCTGCGCTCCGTGGGCTTGATGCCTGCCTTGTTGCTCGACAAGCCCGACGTCGCCCAGGCGGACGCCCTCAAGCGTGGCGAGATCCATGTGGTGTTCACCACCCCTGCCATCGCCTCCGCTTGGCCTGGCTTCCGTCGGCTCGGGCTGGTGGTGGTCGAGGAGCGCGAGGAGTACGGCGCGGTCACGCTGGCCGACCTCCCCGGCTCGGGTGTGCGCCCGGATCTCCTCGTCCTCACGGACGCCCCCATCCCCACCAGCATCGCGCTCACCGTCTTCGCCGACATGGACCTCTCCCTGGTCCCCGGGCAGATCGTCACGGGCCTGGAGGTCACCTCCCGCCCCTGGGCCGAGCACATGGAGGCCTACGCCCGCGCGCGCACCGAGCTCGAGGCTGGGCGTCAGATCTACGTGGTCCTGCCCATGATCGGGGGAGTGGAGCGGCTCAACCAGCGCGATCTCGCCCGCTTCGCCGACGCCCTGCGGGGCGACGCGTTCCCAGGGGCGCGCATCGGTGTCTTCTCCAAGGTGCAGAGCCGCGAAGAGCGCCACCGCACCTACGAGGACTTCAAGCACCGCCGCATCGATGTCCTGCTCACCACCACCATCATCGAAGACGGCCCCGCGGTGCAGAACGCCACCGCGTGCGTGGTCCTCGAGGCCGACCGCTTCGATCTCGTCAGGCTCCACCGGCTCCGTGCCCACGTGGCCCGGGGCGTGCGCCCCGGCTGCTGCCTGTTCGTCCTGAGCGAGCAGCCGGATCCCGAGGGCACTCAGCGAGTGGAGCTGATGGTGAGTGAGCACGACGCCTTCCGCATCGCCGAGATGGACCTCGCCGCTCGCGGCGCAGAGGCGTTGCTGGGCGAGCGCGCCAGCGAGCTGCCGCGGTTCCGGTACATGGACCCGCTCGAGCATCGGGATCTACTGGTCCGCGCTCGCTCCGAGGCATTCTCCATCCTGGGCCAGTCCGCATCGCTCACTCAGCCCGACAACGCGCAGCTGCGCGAGGCCCTCGAGGCGAGCTGGGAGCGCTGGTTCCCAGGCAAGCCCGTGCTCGGCAAGAAGGCCAGCAACTCCAACCGCGGACGCTCCGGGCGGCGGCGCAGCCGTCGCACCCGCTCGCGATAGGGACCCACCATGCCCAGTGCCCGTCAGAACATCGTGATGGACGCAGCGCCCGGTGAGGTCATGGCCGTGTTGACGGACTTCGCGTCCTACCCCTCGTTTCTCCCGGAGATCCGTCAGGTGGAGCTGCTCTCCACCCGGGGGGACGTGTGGGAGGTGCGTTTCCACGCCCACGTCATCAGGCCGTTCCAGTACACGCTCCGCCTCGAGCGCGACGGGGATCGGCGGCTGTCCTGGACCATGCTGGATGGGCTCTTCACCAGCAACGACGGTGCTTGGGATCTCGAGCTCGTGCCTGCCACCGACGGCGCGCCTGCCCGCACCCGCGCTACCTACAGCATCGATCTGGTGCTGGGGGTCTTCGTGCCCCAGGCGCTGGTCAACTCCCTGGTGGGCCAGAGCCTGCCTGCGACCCTCGAGCGCTTCGCTGCCCGTGCCCAGGGATAGGGCGCAGCTCGAGCTCTGGGAACACCTGCAGCCTCAGGAAACGGTCCACCCGAGCCTCGATGCGGTCCGGCTGCTCCAGGGGTGCCGCGTGGGAGCCTCCCTCCAGCACCAACAGCTCGCTGTTGGGCAGAATCCGCGCCATGCGCCGCGACAGGTGCAGGGGCGTGAACAGGTCGCGCTCCGCCGCCACCACCAGCACGGGCACCTGGATTCTCGGCAGGGTGTCCCAGGCGTCGTGCTCGTCCGCAGCCACGGCGGTCTCGACGAAGACGTGCCAGTTGATATCGCCCAGGTGCTTCAGGTAGCTCTGGAAGTCCACCCTGGAGATGGTATGACGATTCACCAGCGCCAGACGCCGGGCTATCCGCGGCGGCAGTGGGCCGTGGAACGCCAGCTGAGGCAGCCAGCGGCTGACCCAGGACGTGCCCCGCACCACCCCGCGGGTGCGTCGCATCAGCGCGCTGGTGCCCGGTTGGTTCATGAAGGTGGAGAGGGTGCTGCCGGCGCTGCCCAGCATGGGGATCAGGGCGCGGGCCGCCTCGGGGTACAGGCGGTGGTGTTCGAAGATCACCTGGCAGCCCAGGGAGTGGCCCACCAGCACCGGCCGGTGGGCGCCGCTGGCCTGCATCACCCGCTGCAGATCCCGGGCCAGGCGAGGGACGCTCAGATCCGTCACGCTCGGGTCACGTGGTGCCTGCGACAGGCCGTGGCCCGGGTAGTCCCACACGACCACCTGGTGGCGTGGGGCGAAGCTGTCCACGAAGCTGCGCCACCAGCCCACGGACACGCCCACACCATTGTTGCACACCAGGGGCGGGCCCTCGCCCGCCGAGCGCCAGTGAATAGCCAGCCCATCCTCGCTCTGGAAGAAGCCGCTCCGGATGGTCATGGCGCCGCCTCCACCGCGTCGTGCGCGCCTCTTCGCCTATCAAGCCCAGCCCGCGGGCGCTCCGTGCCGCGTCCGGTTCCAGGGTGGGCGCCGTGAGCAGCCCGCAGGCCAGCCCCGCGTCTCAGCGCCGCCGGCTGCCAGGCTGGGCCTCCGCTGTCGGCGCGCTCTGCCTGCTGGGGCTGGCCTGGCGGCTCTGGTTGATGCCTCGCTACTATGGCTGGGAAGAGAGCGACTACGGCAACCTGGCCATGGCCCGCGGCGTGCTCGAGTCCGGCTTCACCCAGTACGACATGAACCACCTGCCGCTGTACTACGGGCTGAGCGCCTTGGTGCTGGCGGTGGTGGGCGATACGGTCCTGGCCACGCACCTAGTGAGCCTCGTCTCCGGGATGGCGGCCATCGTGCTGGTGGTGCTGATCGCGTGGCGGCTCGCGGGCAGGGAGGCCGCGTGGCTGGCGGGCCTGCTCGTGGTATTTCAGCCCGAGCTCGCCCTGTACAGCACCTCGGCGCTGCGGGAGCCTCTGTACGCAGCCTTGCTGCTGGGGAGCCTGGCGGCCTTGGGCCGTGAGCGGCTGGTCGCAGCTTCGGCGCTCACCGTGCTGGCGTTTCTGGTGCGCTTCGACGCGCTGGTGATCATGGGCCCGGTGCTGGTGGTGCATGCCTCGGGGCGGACACCCCGGCCACGGCGCGCCATCGCGGTGCTGCTGCCGCTGCTGCTGGGCGTCGCCCTGTGGTCCACCTACTGCCACTTCATGCACGGCATCTGGCGCTTCTGGGAGCACTCGGTGACCGTCAACCTCGAGACCGGGCTGGGGGAGGAGGCTGGTGGCTGGCTGGAGTGGATGGCCAACGGCGCCCGCGTGTCCATGGCGCTGGGGCTGCGTGTGTTGCCGACGCACCTGGGCTTCGTCTTGCCCATCGCTGGGCTAGCCGCGCTGCCCGGGCTGGTCGCGAGTGGGCACGGAGCCCGACGCAGCCTGGCGCTGGTGCTGGTGCTCATCACCGGCTTCTGGCTGGCCATCGGCTTCACGGGCCAGCACGAGCCCGGCCACAACCTGTACTGGAAGTGGCTGCTGCCGCTGGTCCCCTTCTGGGGCATCGCCGCTGCTGTCGGCGTCGCTGGTGCGCTGGCCCGTCTCAGGGGCCGCCTGCCTGCACTCGCACTGGGGGCCCTGCTGCTCGTGGGCCTGGGCAGCGCCTGGCTGCAGCAGCTGGACGAGACCCGCCGTCAGATCGCGGTCTCCGAGCAGCTGTACAAGCCGCAGCTGCTCCTGGCGCAGCGCATCGAGGCGGAGATCCCCGAGTCCGCCACTATGATCCTGGACAATATCCCAGCCTGCTGGCTGGGCCGCGTGGTGCACCCGCGCAGCCTGTGGACGTGGATGGACATCCCGGTGCCCGCTGGGCGGGCGGAGCTGGGGGCGTGGCTGGAGGACCAGGAGGTCCGCTACGTGCTGTGGTTCCGCGAGGAGTGGACTCAGGCTCCGGTCGTGGCGCCGTGGCTGGCGGGAGGGGGAAGCCAGCGCCTGGGGTCCGTCATCCTCGAGGAGCTGGATCGCGAAGACGAGTATGGTTGGATCTGGTACCGGGTGGACCCGTGGCCTCCACCTGCACCCAGCGCGCGCTGAGCGTTGACGCCCCTATGAGCCACGGTTATCTGGCGATGCCTCTGGGGCAGTAGCTCAGCTGGGAGAGCACAGCGTTCGCAACGCTGGGGTCGAGGGTTCGAGTCCCTTCTGCTCCACCATTCTTCGAGAGCCGGCGTTTCGCCGGCTCTCGATCCTTCAGGCTGGCTGTTGGGCCTCGTGCGCGGCCTGCTCTGTGGGATGGCCCTGGACCGCCGTGGTGCAGCCCGGCGGTCCTATTCGAGGCCGCGATCCTCGAGGTCGTCTTCCTCGAGGCCCAGGAAGTGGCCGACCTCGTGGTAGATGGTGGTGCGCAGCTCCTTGACCAGCTGCTCCCGGTCCTGGGCGTAGCGCTGGAGGGGCCGCCGGAAGAGCAGGATGGCGGCGGGGAGGTGGGACCAGGGGTCCTCGATGGAGCGCTCCAACAGCGAGTGCCCGCTGAAGTACCCCAGCAGCTCCCCAGGAGAGAGGGGTGGGTCGTACTGCCGCAGGATCTCCTCGCTCGGAACCTCCTCGACCAGAATGGCCACGTTCGCCAGGTAGTCGCGCAGGGTCGGGTGGAGGGTCCCGAGCACCTCTTCGATGGCGGCCTCGAGGTCTTCGTCCGTCAGGAGCACAGGGAAGGGGTAGGTTGTTGGATCGAGGCGTGCGGCCCTGGCCATGTCGCGGTCTGCACCTTCCCAGTCCTCGCGGCGCTCACGGAGCAGCGCGCGGGCGTACCATGCCTCGGGGTTGCCCGGATCTTCGCGGATAGCGCGGTTGAGCGTTCGCCGCGCCTCTTCGAGCTGCAGCAGGAAGAGGTGCATGGTGCCCAGGGCAGTCCAGGCGTCGGCCCGCTGCGGCTGCGCGAGCACGCAGCGCCGGTAGCTCTCGAGGGCGCCCTCGATGTCGCCCAGCTCTCGGTGTGCCTCGGCCAACAAGAACAGCGCCTCGTCATTGCGCGGCTCCAGCAGCAGGGCCTGCAGGCAGCTCTCGAGGGCCGCCTCGGGGTCGCCGCTCTGCAGCGCCAGATCCGCGTGCTCGAGGTGGTCCAGGACCGTCTGTGCCGAGTCGCTCATGGACTCGTCTCGGTGGGAACCTGGGTGCTGGGGGCGTCGACGATGGGTTGGGGTTCTCCAGGCGGCAGGGTCGGAGTGGGCTGGGGGGGCGCAGGGGGAGGGGCGGGCGCCGCGTTGGAGCTGGTGAGCTTGCGCTCGGTGTCGCTGTCGATGGCGTAGCTCGGCCCCAGGCCAGTGCTCACGAGCTTGACCGAGCGGCGGATGCGCTGGTGGTCCACGAACACCATGTTCTCGACATAGGGCTCGCGGTCGACGTGCTCCACCCGGAGCTCGAGGGGGGCGCCGGGCTGGACCGGGTCGAAGAAGAGCTTCTCGGGACCCTTGCCCGCCATCTTGTCGTTGAGCATGATGGTGGCACCGGGCGGGTCGACCTCGATCTGCAGGATGGTGTGGATGGGGTCCTCGGGCTGTGGGCCCAAGCAGCCGTGGCGGTAGAGCACCAGCAGCAGCAACAGCAGGAGCGTGATGACTCCGCCGAAGATCCTGCCGATGCGACGCTTGTAGGCGTCGACATTGGTGGCCCAGCGCTCGCCGTGGGTGGTGGAGATGGTGACCCGTGCGCGCCCACTGCGGCCGGGCAGGCGCCCGGGGAAGGCGCGGAGCTCGACGACCTGGGACTCCTGCTTGAGGTGCAGCGTGCGCGGAGTGACCTGCAACCACGGCTGGGAGCTGGCCACATTGCCGCGCAGGCGCCCCTTGCCTGTGTTCCGGACTGTGATGGTGCGGACGACGGGCTTGAACAGCAGGCCCAGGCTGATCTGGTCCGAGCCTTCGACGGAGAGCTGCGGTGTATGGCTCGGCTTGGCCGGTGCCTCTGGGGTGCCCGGCTGGAAGGTGCGGCTCTGGAAGTCCGGCGGTGGAGTGGGCGTGGAGGGTGGCTCGAGCGCAGGCTGCTTGGGCATGGGAGCCTGGGCGGACTGGGGAGGCGGGCTCACGGGGGCGGAGGAGCCCTGGGCTTCCTGGGCCCACTGGGGCCTGCCGAGCCGGATCTCGGAGGGAGGCTCACGCTCGAGATCGTCGTCGAGGGCTGCTCCCCCGCTGGGAGACGGCGTGGGCTCGCTGGCGGCGGTGCTGGTGGCCCGCAGCGCGGAGGGCACCTGGGGTGCTTGCTGCGGCGCGCTGGCCGCGCGGGACTGCTTGCGGCGCTGGTCGTCGTAGTCACGGCGCCGTGTGATGTCTGACAGGATCCGCCAAGCCTGCTCCAGCTGGAGGTAGATCTCGTTGGCTCGCTGGAGGTCTTTGAGGGTGCGGGCCCAGCGGTAGCGCTCGCGGTAGGCGTCCTCGACCTCCTCGGCGGTGGCCTGGGGTGTGATGCGCAGCAGCTCGTAGTAATCGACGGACTCGGCTTCGGGGGGCGCGGTCGCCGGCCTGGCTGGCTCGAAGAGATCTTCTTGATCGTCCTGACCGACCTTCTCCTCGAGGTAGCGGGTGGTCTCCGACTCGGTGAGCCCCATCTCGGAGGCCTGGCGGCGGATGGCCGCCTCGGACTCGCTGGACAGCTTCCCGCTCACCAGGCTGCCCTGCACGAACAGATCGAGCATCTGCAGCTTGCGGTCGCGCTCGCGAGCGGCCACGGCTTCGACGTAGGCCTTCATCTCGGCGGTGAGCACGCGCTGCACCAGGCTGTTGTTCTTGATCAGCCACAGCGCCTGAAAGCGGAACTTGGGGTTGGCCTGTTGGGCCTGGGCCCACGAGCGCTTGGCCTTGATGCGCGCCTTGACCTCGTCGGAAGGCGTGTCGGCGGTGACGCCGTAGTACTCGAGCAACGAGGCCTGACCCAGGTCCGTGAGGAAGGCATCGATCTGCTGGAGGTCCCGTGCATCCATGGACTACTCGAGGTCTGAGACGACTGACCTAGCCTCGCACGGAGAGGCAGTCAACGACGGCAAGAGGTGGCTGGAGTGGTGGGGAAGATTCAAGGTGGGCGATCAGCGGATTCGGGCTCGGCCGATGTTGGCGCGGGCGCGCTCGATGCGGTCCTGGGACAGGGAGCCCTTGATGGAGATGGTGGCGCTGCGCTGGGCGCCGGTCTCGACGTCGATGATGTCCACCTCGAGGATCTGATCGGTATTGTAGCGATAGATGACGTCGATGGGGGTGCCCCGGGGGCGGGGAGGCAGGCGGTCGAGGATGACGTCGCCGATCACCATGACCTCGTCCCGGGACGTGCCGTGACCTTCGGTGATCTGAACACGCACCGCGGTCATGTTGTCGTAGGCATAGGCGAAGCGACCCCGCTTCTCGGTTGGCAGCGCCGAGGCCTCGGGGATGAGCTCTACGATGCGCTCGCGGAGGTTGGCGTCGAGCACGATGATGCCCAGGGGGTGGGTGGCGATGTCCGTGATGGTCAGCCCGGGCAGGCCCCCGCTGAGCTTCGCCGGCGCGTGGGGCTGGGCCGCTGCGGGCGGCAATACAATGGTGGCTTCCACCAGGCTGGGCCCCTCCTCGTCCCGGAGTGTAGGGCTCTCCGAGTGCTCGGGGTGGGCTGGGGCAGGCTGGACCGTCTCCTCGATGCCCAGGGCCTGGGAGGAACCGGAGATGGCGGGGTGACCGCGGCGGTGGCGGTAGACGCCGGCCAGCGCCGCGCCCATGGCGACACACTCGTCGGGGTTGAGCTCGGCATTGGGGCGGACGCCCGAGCGGCGGGCGAGCTCGTCGTGGACCATGGGCATACGGGTAGCGCCGCCGACCAGCACGACATCGTCGAGGTCCGGCCAGCGCATGCCAGCCTTCTCGAGCACGATCTCGCAGGTGTCGGTACACTGCTCCACCAGATCCCGGCACATGTCGTTGAACTCGGCGGTGGTGATGGGCACTGCCATGCGCCGGCCACGGTAGTTCACCGGGATCACCGCACGGGGCTGGGTGGTGAGCGCCAGCTTGGCCGCCAGGCAGCGCTCGTAGAGCTCCTGGTAGGGCTGGGGATCGTCGCGGGGGTCGACCCCGAAGCGGGAGACGAACTGCTCGGCCACGTGGGACACCAGGCGGTCGTCCCAGTCCTTGCCGCCGAGCTCGGCGTTGCCATCGGTGGCCACGGCACGCAGGGTGTCGCCCTCGATGCGCATGATCGTGACGTCGAAGGTGCCGCCCCCAAGGTCAAAGACCATGAAGTTGTGGGTGGTGCCCATGCGGTCGAGGCCGTAGGCGATGGCGGCCGCCGTGGGCTCGTTGATGATGGACAGCACGTTGAGGCCGGCGACAGCGCCGGCTTCGGCGGTGGCGGCCCGCTGGGCGGCGTTGAAGTAGGCCGGCACGGTGACCACGGCGTCGCTGATCGGGCGTCCGAAGAACTCTTCGGCGTCGTTCTTGAGCCGCCGAAGCACGATGGCGGACAGCTCCTGGGGGGTGTAGCCCTGGCCGAAGTACTCGAGGGTGAAGTCTTCTTCTCCCATGGAGCGCTTGACGAAGCGGGCCACGTTCGAAGGATCGGCCACCACCATCTTGACGGCCTCGCCGCCTACGACGAACGCGTCGTTGTCGTAGAAGTACACCACCGAAGGGACGGTGGCCTCGCCGTCGGCGCTCACGATGATCTGGGGCTTGCCGAAGCGGTCCACATAGGCCATGGCCGAGTAGGTGGTGCCGAGGTCGATGCCCAGGACGATGTCGAGGTCACTCATGAGCGCCTCACTGCTTCGTCGCGGGGCCGGCAGCCCCGGTGCGTGCGATCACGACCTCTTCGGGCCGGAGCACGCGGTCCGCGCGCATGAAGCCACGCTTGAGGACCTGCTGCACCGCCTGGTCGCGCTCGGGGTCTTCGGTGGTGACCACCTGCACCGCGCGGTGGAGGTGGCGGTCGAAGAACTCCTTGTGCTCCACGGGCACGATGTCCCGCCGATACAACAGCTCGAGGAACTCGTCCACCAGGTACTGGAAGCTGTCGGCGATGACCTCCTGGGAGGCCTCCTGCTGGACCAGGCTGGCCTGGAACCAGGACAGGCTGTCGTAGAACAGCAGCAGGTCCAGCAGCAGGGGCTTCTCGGCCTGGAAGACGAAGTTCTCCTTGTACTGGGCGAGCTCTTCGTAGAGTTGGTCGAAGGCCTTTTTCTGGACGCTCTCTTCCTTCTTGCGTCGCTCGAGCAGCTTGCGGATGCTCACCAGGGCCGAGGCCAGCTCTTCTCGCGTGACCGCATTGTCTCTGTCGTTGCTCTTGTCACCGCTCATCGTCCTGTCTCCTAGGGCTTGGCCAGCTCGGTCGCCAGGTTGATGAAGGTGTCCTCGAGGGCGATGGACTCGTCGCAGAAGTGGAAGTCCGAGGGGCTCGAGGCCAGGCTGCGCAGGAAGCTCTGGCGGACCTCGCGGCCGACGCCGATGCTGACGATGCGGCCGCCCGAGTTCCTGATGCGGTGGGCTTCGGTGATGGTGTCGTGGGGGTTGTCGGGGTGGCCATCGGTGAGGACCACGAACACGCGCTGGATGCCCGCCTTGGGGCGCACGAGCCGCCGGGCGGCGTGCAGGGCGCCGGACAGAGGGGTGGAGCCGATGGGGGTGAGGTGCTCGAGGGCCTCGCGCAGGCGATCCGGGTCGGCGGTGGGGGGCGTGAGCACGCCGCCGGGGAAGGCGATGATGGCCACCTGACGCCCGGGGCGCAGGGTGCGCTCGATGAACATGACCGCGGCCTTGCGCGCGTCCTCGATCTTCTGGCCGTACATGGAGCCGGAGCAGTCGATGAGCAGCGTGATGTGCATGGGGATGCGGTTGTGGGCGAGATCCTCGAGGGTCAACAGGCCGGACGAGAGGCGATGCGCCAGGGCCTGGCCGGTGTTGAGGTCCATGGCCTCGACCTCGACGATTCCGTTGACGTTGTAGCGGAAGGTGACGCTCAGGCGCGTGGCCCCCATGGGCCGGGGCGGGATGCCGTAGAACTCGAAGTGCCCCAGGACGTTGCACTCCATGGGATCGGCGTTCTCGCCCTGGACCAGCCAGAGGTCCATGGTGGTCTGGTTGTCGTAGGTGGTGACGTAGTCGTCGCGGGTCTGCTCGCAGGGGATGCGGCTGTTGCGGCCGATGATGCGGCTGTTGTGCAGCTTGCCGTTGCGGAAGACCACCATGCCCAGGGAGTGGGAGGTGACGTCGTGGGTGCGGATGTCGATGGGCGGGGCGTCGCCGGTGAGTCGGGCCGCCTCGAGGGCGGCGGTGAGGGCCGCGCCCATGGCCACGCACTCGTCGGGGTTGATGTCGGTGGCTGGTGCCTTGCGGAACAGGCGCTCCACCATGCGCCGCACCATGGGCATGCGCGTGGAGCCACCGGCCAGCAGCACCGTGTTGATCTCGTCGGTGTGCATCTTGGCGTCGTCGAGCACGTCGCGGGTGAGCATCTCACAGCGCCGCAGCAGGCCGACGGTGAGGTCCTCGAACTGCTCGCGGGTGACCGCTGCCCGCAGGATCTTGCCCTGGAAGTCGTAGAAGATGTGGACCTTGGGACGCCTGGACAGGCTGATCTTGGCGCTGACGCACTTCTGGCGGAGGTCGTGGTAGGCGGCGATGTCGTCCAGAGGATCGAGCCCGTGGCGCTCCTTGAACTGCTTGGCCACCCACTCGATGAGCAGGTCGTCCCAGTCCTTGCCACCCAGCTGGTGGTCGCCGTTGGTGGCCAAGACGGTGAGATCCCGTCCCTCGATGCGCACGATGCTGACGTCGAAGGTGCCGCCGCCCAGGTCGAAGACCAGCACCTGGCGGTCCTGCCCCATGTTGGACAGGCCGTAGGCGAAGGCCGCCGAGGTAGGCTCGTTCACGAGCTTGAGCACCCGCAGCCCGGCCATCTCGCCAGCCATCATGGTGGCCCGCCGCTGCTTGTCGCCGAAGTAGGCGGGCACGGTGATGACCGCTTGGTCCACGGGGTGTCCCAGGCGGAGCTCGGCGTCGTGCTTGAGCTTGGCGAGGATGAAGCTCGACAGTCGCTCGGGGTTGAACGCCTCGTCCCGGTAGTGGAAGGCGTAGTCGTCTTCGCCCATGTGGCGCTTGACGAACTCTACGACCTGCTCGGGGTAGACCACCGCGCTCTGCTTGGCGTAGTTGCCGACGATGACGTCGTCCTTGTCGAAGAGGATCACCGACGGCGTGAGCCGGTCGCCCTCGGCGTTGGGGAGCACCTCCGGCACGCCGTGTCTGTTGACGTGCGCAACGGCGCAGAAGGTTGTGCCCAGATCGATTCCCACGGCCTTGGTCGTCATGGTGCTGCTGCCTCCCAAAGGCTCTGGCCCGTCGCTCTCCGGTGAGGAAAGTCCGGACGTCTCGCGTGATCAGCTACTATATCTGCTCGCGAGACCTTAACACTTCGACTCGGAAACCTACGACTCGAGGGCGCTATGGAGATTGTTCTCGCGAGCGGCAGCGCGTGGCGGAGGGCCCTGCTCGAGGGGGCGGGCATCCCGTGCCGCGCGGTGGTCCCAGGTGTCGATGAACACGCGATCACAGGGGATTCTCCTGCCTTGGTGGCCAGGGCCAGGGCCCTCGCCAAGGCGCGTCGGGTCTCGGCGCAGCTCGGGCCTGGCGCGGTGGTGCTCGGGGCCGATCAAGTGGTGCATCTGGATGGCTCGATCCTGGGCAAGCCGCGCGACCGTGGGGCGCACCTGGCGATGCTCACCGCGCTGCGCGGGCGCACCCACGAGCTGGTCACCGCGGTGGCGCTGATCCCCACCGGGCCCGGTGCGGGTCCGCCGCGGTCCTTCGAGGTCACCACCACCCTCACGATGCGTGCCGATCTAGGCGACCTGGAGCTGGCCGCCTATGTGGACTGCGGCGAGGCCTCCGGCTGCGGTGGCGGGTACATGGTGGAGTCCCTGGGGGCCCAGCTGTTTTCAGTGGTGCACGGGGACTGGAACAATGTCATCGGGCTGCCCCTGTTTCGCCTGATCGACGAGCTGAGGGAGCTGGGCTGGAGGCCGCGCTTCCCCCTCGCGGCGGACCGCGGGCCGGGCTAGAGCCTCCTCATGAGCAGCGACCCACACCCCGCCCAGGAGCTGGCCGAGCTGGTGGCCGAGCTACGCCAGCTCACCCAGTCATGGCGAGAGGTGGGGGCGCGGCAGGTGGGCTGGGCAGGTACCGAGCCCTGCTGGCCCGACCACCAGCCCGAAGCAGCTGCCCCCGCTCCGCTGGAACCGCCCGGCGTCCTCACGACGCCCGCGCCGCAGGCAGCCGCCCTGCCACCCGAGCCCGGTGCCCCCGCGGCGCTCTTTCCTCCGTCCCAGCCTCGACCGCATGCGCTGCCTGCCCGCAAGGAACCGGCGGAGGGCCTCGGCCTCTGGGCAGGCTACGGCGCCAGGGCCACCGCTGACGCGACCCTGGGCCAGGTGCGCGAGAAGCTGGGCGAGTGTACGCGCTGCCCCCTGCACCGCGGCCGCACCAAGCTGGTCTTCGGCGTGGGGAGCGCCCGCGCTGATCTGGTGATCGTCGGAGAAGCGCCAGGTTTCCACGAGGACCAGCAGGGGGAGCCGTTCGTGGGGCCCGCGGGGCAGATGCTCGACCGCATGCTCGAGAACGTGCTGGGGTTGAAGCGCGAGCAGGTCTACATCATGAACGTGCTCAAGTGCCGTCCCCCTGGAAACCGGGATCCGGAGATCGCCGAGGTCGCCGAGTGCCGGCCTTTCTTCGACGCGCAGATCAACGTCATCCGTCCCACCGCCATCCTGGCGCTGGGGCGCTATGCCGCACAGACTCTGCTCGACACCAGCATAGGCATCAAGACCTTGCGGGGCAGCTGGGGTGAATACCGGGGAGTCCCGGTGATGCCGACCTTCCACCCGGCCTACCTGCTGCGCACGCCGGCCGACAAACGCCTCACGCTCCAGGATCTGCTCACCCTGAAGCGCCGGCTCGCGGGGCCCGAGGCCTGACCGTCAGTCGTCCAGCTTCAGCCCGCCCAGCAGATCGCCGAAGGTTCCCAGGCTCTTGCTCTGCTTGGCCTGCTTCTTCATTTCCTTGCGGGCTTCGTGCTCGGCGCTGTCGGCGTCGGCGGTCTGGCTGAGCTTGAGCTGCCGGCGCTGACGGTCGAGCTCGACCACGCGCGCCTTCATGCGCTTGCCACGCCGGATGCTCTGCTGCAGGAGCACGCCAGGGGGGAGGTCGACCTCGCGCCCGGGGATCCAGCCCTTGATGGAGTCGTCCACCAGCAGCTCGACGCCCATGCGCTCCACCCGCTGGACCACGCCCTCGACCTCTTCGCCCACGGGGTACTTGTCGGCCAGCACCTGGAGGGGGTCGGGGGTGAGCTGGCGCATGCCGAGATCCAGGCGGTGCCGCTTGTTGTCGATCTCGAGCACCCGGACCTGCACGGTCTGGCCCAGCTCCACCACCTGGGAAGGATGGTTGATGCGGTCCCAGGAGAGGTTGCCGATGCGCGCCAGGCCCGCGAGCCCGGGGGCCAGCTCGACGAAGGCGCCGTAGTCTTCGAGGCGCACGACCTTGCCCTCGTAGTCGCTGCCGACCTCGAACTCCTGGCTGACGTTCTGCCAGGGGCTGGTCTCGGGCAGGCGCATGGAGAGGGCCACGCGCTTGCGCTTGGACTCGACCTCGAGCACCTTGACGCGGACTGGATCCCAGCGCTTGAGGACGTCCTCGGGCTTGTCGTCGCCGCCCCAGGAGATCTCGCTGCGATGAATCAAGCCCTCGACGCCGCCGAGATCGACGAAGGCGCCGTAGTCGCGGACCGAGGTGACCACGCCCTCGAGCACGTCGCCGCGCTTGGCGGTGGCCCAGAACAGCTCCTGGGCTTCGGCTGCGGCGGCTTCTTGCAGCGCACGGCGGGTGAGGACCACTTCGCGCTCGCGCACCTCGGTGACCAGGAACTCGTAGGTCTGCTCTACGAAGCGGTCCAGATCGCGGCCGGGGAAGCGGTCGATCTGGGAGACCGGGCAGAACCCGCGGGCGCCCGCGAGCTTGACCACGTAGCCGCCGCTGTTGCGGGACTCGATGCGACCTTCGACGGGGATGCCCGCCGCCATGGCCGCCTCGAGAGCTTCCATGCCGCCGCCTCGCACCTGGCGAGACAGCTGCACTCCGCTCTCCCGGACGTGGAGGATGCGGGCCGTGACCGAGGCGCCGAGGACCGCCTCTTCTTCGCGCAGCTCGTCGATGGCGATGCGTGCCTCGGACTTGCCGCCCAGATCGATGAAGGCGTTCTCACCGTCGAGGCGCACGATCTGACCGGTGGCCTCCTGGCCGACCTCGAAGTCGGCGTTGACGGCGGTGGCCTGCTCCATGGCTGCCTCGAAGTCGGCGCTGTCCATCTCGGCCAGCTCGACGAGCCCTTCGGTGGAGAAGGGCTGACGCTCGGCCTGGGCTGGCTGATCCGGCGGATCCGGCTGGGCGGCCTGGGCTGGCTCCGACTGGGCGGCGCTGGGCAGGCCGACCTCTGCGGCGGTGCCGGTGGTGGGCTCAGCCGATGGATCCTTGCGACGGACGGTCTTCTGGGGCGTGCTCATGACGGTGGAACCTGCATGGAGGGCTGTCGGCCCGAGGGAGCCCGCTCCATATCGGGGCCCACCAGTGGGTTCAAGGTCCGCTCGTCATGCGGTGAGGAATCCCTGCGCTGCTGCGAGTCGTCCTTCTCCTTGCGCATTCGCGTGCGGCCCCTGGACCCCCCTCTCGGGTCGCGATAACCGCGGCCGCTATGGCCCAGAGCCCCCCCGAAGCCCTGCTCCCCTACCACTTCGATCTCCCGTCCGAGCTCGTCGCTCAGCAGCCCCTTGCCCAGCGGGACGGGGGCCGCTTGTTGGTGGTGAGGGGCGGCGCTCTCGAGGACCGCGCCTTCGCCGATCTGGACCAGCTGCTCTCCCCTGGAGACCTGATGGTCGTGAACGACAGCCGGGTGATGCCGTCGCGCTGCTGGGTGGAGCGGACCAGCGGCGGCCGGGTGGAGATCCTCTTCCTCGAGCCGGGCCCCGGACCGGTGGAGGTCATGCTGCGGCCGGGGCGTCGGCTGCGGGTCGGCGAGGTCCTGCACGGTCCAGAGGGCGAGCGGGTCGAGCTGCTCGAGCCGCGCCCGGACGGCACCTGGCGCGTCCAGACCTCACCCGAGCCCCAGGCGCTGATGGACCGGCTGGGCCAGATGCCGCTGCCACCCTACATTCGTCGTCCCGCCAACCAGTCCGATCGGGAGCGCTACCAGACCCTGTTCGCTCAGCCCCCGGGCTCAGCGGCGGCGCCCACGGCCGGGCTCCACTTTGGCGCCGAGCTGCTGGAGCGGCTCCAGCGCCGAGGGGTCCAGCTGGCCACGGTCACCCTGCACGTGGGGCCGGGCACCTTCCGGCCCCTGCGGGATGACGATCTGGAGCGGGGCGAGCTCCACGGCGAGCGCTACAGCGTGCCCGTCGCCACCGTCCAGGCCATCCAGGCCGCGCGTGCGCGGGGAGGCAAGGTCGTGGCCGTAGGGACCACTACCGTGCGCGCCCTCGAGGCGGCCACGCCCGCTGGGAGCGACCTGCCCACCGCGAGCAGCGGCGTCACTCGACTCTTCCTGCGCGAAGGGGACCGCCTCCGGGTCCCCGATGCGCTGATCACCAACTTCCACCTGCCGGGCAGCAGCCTGATCCTGCTGGTGGCCGCCGTGCTCGGGCGCGAGCGGCTGCTCGAGGTCTACGGTCATGCCATCTCCCGGCGCTATCGGTTCTATTCCTATGGCGACGCGATGCTCGTCCTTCCAGCTCCGAGCTAGCGCCGGCGACGCTCGAACAGGGGTCCTGCAGCTGCCTCACGGCCAGGTGCCCACCCCTTGCTTCATGCCGGTCGGCACGGCGGGGACCGTCAAGGGCCTGACCCCGGCCGAACTGCGTGGCGCGGGCGCGAGCATGGTCCTGGCCAACACCTACCACCTGTGGGTTCGGCCGGGTCACGAGCTGGTGCGCCGGCTGGGCGGACTGCACGAGTTCATGGGGTGGGAAGGGCCGATCCTCACCGACTCGGGGGGCTATCAGGCCTTCAGCCTCAAGGAGTTCTGCAAGGTCACGGAGCAGGGGGTGCGCTTCAGGTCCCCCATGGACGGGGGGTGGAGGATGCTGACCCCCGAGGTGGCCGTGGAGATCCAGGAGGCGCTGGGGGTCGATGTAGCCATGGCCCTGGACGAGTGCATCGAGGTTCCGGCCACCGTGGAGCGTGTGCGGTCCAGCACCGAGCGCACCACCCGCTGGCTCGAGCGCTGTCTCGAGGCGCGGCGCCAGCCGGAGCGCACAGCGCTGTTCGGCATCGTCCAGGGAGGGCTGTACCCCGAGCTGCGGCGCGCCCACGCCCAGCAGCTCGCCGAGCTGGACCTGGACGGCTACGCGGTCGGCGGCCTGAGCGTGGGCGAGCCTCAGGCCGAGATGCTCGCGATGCTCGAGGCGGCGGTCCCATGCCTGCCCAGCGACCGCGTGCGCTACCTCATGGGGGTCGGCTACCCCCTGGACATTCTCGAGGCGGTGCGTAGAGGTATCGACCTCTTCGACTGTGTGCTTCCGACCAGGAGTGGGCGCTTTGGCCAGGCCTTCACCTCCCTCGGGCGGCTCACCATCCGACATGCCCGCTACCGGGAAGATTCCAGGCCCGTCGATCCCGCTTGCAGGTGTTATACGTGCCGCTCCTTCAGCCGGGCCTATCTCCGGCACCTCTTCTTGGGGAAGGAGATCCTCGGTCCCAGGCTGCTCACCTTGCACAACCTGAGCTTCTACCAGGAGTTCATGGAGCGCGTGAGAGTGGCAGTTCGGGGAGGAACTTCATCCATCGAGGCGCTGCGACCTCTGGCGGAGGCCGCCTCCGTTACCATCCCCGCCCAGGAAACCTGAGCGCCCAGTGGAGGTCACATGACCCCTCACATTTCGAACGATGTCTTGATCATGCTCGACGCGCCCGCTGCCCTCGGTGGCGGTGGCATGGGCTCCACCTTGTTCATGGTCGTCATGATCGTGGGCATCTTCTATTTTCTCTTGTTCCGACCCCAGCAGAAGCAGGCCAAGGAACACCAGGGCCTGCTCGCCAGCCTGAAGAAGGACGACCGCGTGGTCACCGCGGCTGGCATCTACGGCAAGATCTGGGCGGTGAAGGACGACACCGTCATCCTCGAGCTCGCCCGCGATGTACGAGTAGAGATGGACAAGAGCTCCATCAGGCGGAAGCTCACGGATAGCGACGCCACCCCCATCAAGCAGAAGTAAGGGAGGCGTACCATGACTGGAACCTGGTGGGCCAAGCTGGCTTTAATCCTCGCGGCGGTGGCGCTGTCCGCCTACGCGTTGCTCCCCAACTTCCTGGCGGTCGACAAGTTCGAGCAGCTCTCCCAGCAAGCCGACTCCGTTCACGGCCCGGCCCAGGACGACTCCGAACAGGACGTCTCCTGGCTGCGTGGACTGCTGCCCGACACCGAGTTCGCCCTCGGCATCGACCTGGCCGGCGGCATCGACCTCACCCTGGTGGTCGAGGTCGATGAGGCCGTGCTCTCCTCCGTGCAGCGCGACGCCCGCCCCCTGCGGGACTCCCTGCAGCGCGAGGGCATCTCGGTGGACGAGGTGCGGCGGATGCGCGGCCAGCCCGCCCTGCTGGTCAAGCTGACCGAGGGTGAGAGCCTGGCGGATCTGCGCTTCTTCATGCAGCAGCGCTACAACGGCTACAGCTACGAGGGCACCCAGCTGAAGGACGGCCTCGACTACCACGTCTTTCTGCTCAGCGAAGACTCCGCCGACTACATCCGCAAGCGCGCGGTGGAGCAGGCCCTCGAGGCCCTCCGGGATCGCATCAACGAGACCGGCGTCAAAGAGCCGACCATCATGCAGAAGGGTGGCTACAGCATCACCGTGCAGCTGCCCGGCATGGACGACATGCAGGAAGCCATCAAGATCATCGGCACCACCGCCGTGCTCGAGTTCATGATGGTGGACGAGGACATCCGCCCCGAGCTCATCGAGAAGGTGCTGCTCGAGGCCGAGAAGCAGCTCGACACGGCCAACTACGAGGACGATCGGGCCCTGAGCGACTGGCTGGTCCGCACCGGGCGCATCCCCGACGGCGATCGCCTGCTGTGGAAGTACGAGCGTGACATCAACGGCAAGGAGATGCGCATCAACGCCCTGGTGGTCAAAGAAGATGTGGTGCTGACCGGCGACGACATCAACGACGCCCACGTCTCCATGAACCAGTACAACGAGCCCTATGTCTCCATGGCCTTCAAGCCCCGGGGCGCTCGGATCTTCTCCGAGGTCACCGGCCAGAATGTGGGCAAGCGCTTCGCCATCGTGCTCGACGCCAAGATGCGGTCGGCCCCGGTCATCCGAGAGAAGATCGCCGGCGGCATGGCCAGCATCGAGATGGGCGGCGGCGGCTACCAGGAGCAGCTGTCGGACGCCTCGGTGCTCTCGCTGGTGCTGCGCACCGGCGCCTTGCCTGCGCCCGTCACCATCGCCGAGGTCCGCGTCGTCGGCGCCACCCTGGGCCAGGATGCCATCACCTCGGGCATCGAGGCCACCCTGCTGGGCGGCCTGCTCGTCCTGCTGTTCATGGTCGTCTACTACAAGTCCATCGGCTTCGTGGCCGACCTGGCGCTGCTGCTCAACGTGGTCTTCATCATGGCCCTGCTGGCGGCCTTCGGCGCCACGCTCACCCTGCCCGGCATCGCCGGCATCGCGCTGACCATCGGCATGGCGGTCGACGCCAACATCATCATCTTCGAGCGCATACGCGAGGAGCTAAGGTTGGGCAAGACAGCCCGGGCGGCGGTGGACGCCGGCTTCGACAAGGCGGTCAGCGCCGTGCTCGACGCCAACATCACCACCTTCATCGCCGGTGTGGTGCTCTTCTCGTACGGCTCCGGCCCCATCAAGGGCTTCGCCGTCACCCTCATGATCGGCATCGCCACCACGCTCTTCTCGGCCATCTTCGTGTCCCGCACGATGCTGGACCTGCTCACCCGCAAGGCCGCCACGCGGCTGGCGTTCTAGGAGGCGGGCCATGCAGTTCATTCCCGACAATGTAAACATCGACTTCGTAGGCAAGCGGCGCATCGCCGCCTCCATCAGCGCAGTGCTGGTGGTGGCTTCCATCGCCCTGTTCCTGGTCGTCGGGCCCAACTGGGGCATCGACTTCACCGGCGGCGCCGAGATCCGCTTGCGGTTCTCCGAGCAGGTCGAAATCGGTGAAGTGCGCGACGCCATCGTGGCGGTGGGCATTCCCGGTGACTCGGTGCAGTCCATCGGCAGCCCCGAGGACGCCGAGTACTCCATCCGCGTTCAGGACGCAGCCTTCGGCTCCGACGAGATCCGCGAGCAGGTCAAGCAGCAGCTGCAGGCCACCTTCGGCGTGGACTGGATCGCCGAGGAACGCTTCGAGGCAGAGGTCGGCGCGAGCATGACCCTCGAGTATACGGGTCCGGCCGTGCCCATGGAGCAGGTCGAGGCCGCGGTCGCAGGGCTCGCCAACGTAGAGGTGCGCGAGGCGCCCGATGACAACACCTTCTACGTCAAGCTCCCGGGGCTCTCCCAGCAGGTGCAGGGCGCCATCGGTTCCCAGCTGGCCGGGCACAGCTTCGAGGTCCTCCAGGTCGACAGCGTCGGCCCCAAGGTCGGTGGAGATTTGCGCCGGCAGGGCTTCATCTCCATCCTGGCCACCCTGGTGCTGGTGCTGGTCTATGTGGCCTTCCGCTTCGATCTGACCTTCGCGCCGGGCGCGGTGCTCGCCCTGTTCCACGATGTCATCATCGTCATCGGCATCTTCGTGCTGATGCGGCGCGAGGTGAACATCTCCATCATCGGCGCGCTGCTCACCATCATCGGCTACTCGCTGAACGACACCATCGTCATCTACGACCGCATCCGCGAGAACATGGAGCGGTATCGGCGCAAGGACATGGAGGGGCTCATCAACGCGTCGGTCAACGAGACCCTCAACCGCACCTTGAACACCTCGCTGACCACGCTCGCGGCCATGATCGTCTTCCTGTTCATGGGCGGGCCCGTCATCGAGACCTTCGCCCTGGCCATCGCCCTGGGCGTCATCGTGGGCACCTACTCCACGGTCTACGTGGCCTCGCCGATGATCCTCATCATGGAGGACGTCAAGCCCTACCTGGTGGGGGTGATGACCCTCTCGCAGCGCAGCTCCCCCGAGCAAGCCGCGGGTGTGGAGTCCGAGGACGACGAGGGCCGCGGTGGACGGCTTCGCCAGAAGTCCACCAAGCCCGAGAACGAGCGGGACCTGTTCAAGAATGTGTAGACCCAGCGCCGGTCTCGCCCCATCGGCATAGAACGTGGCCAGCGCCCTTGACGCTGCCGACGCAGCGGCGTTATCAGGGGAACCCTGGAGGCATGTAGCTCAGTGGGAGAGCACCGTCCTGACACGGCGGGGGTCGACAGTTCAAGCCTGTCCATGCCTACCACCTTCCTTCGGGGTGTCCTCGTCCCCACTCCACCGTCAGTGGAATTCACGAGGAAACCCAGCGTCCTGGTCACCATTTGGGGTGCTCGAGGGCGCGCGATCACAGACCGAGCGGATTCGGAGAGGCCTTGAGGCGACGCCGGAGATACTTCGACAAGCCACCAGAGCGGGATGAGCTCAGAACCAATGAGCGCATTCGTGTTCCTCGAGTCCTCGTCATCGACGAGGAAGGCAACAAGCTGGGCGAGTTCCTCACCAAGGACGCCCAGGATATGGCCAGGGAGCGCGGGTTCGACCTGATCGAGGTGGCCCCAAACGCACGTCCTCCAGTGTGTCGTCTGGCAGACTTTGGAAAGCTCAAGTACGAGAAGAAAAAGAAGGATGCTTCCGCCCGGCGCAAGCAGGTGACGGTCACTGTCAAGGAGGTCAAGCTCCGGCCCAAGACCGACACGCACGACTTCGAGGTCAAGGTGAAGCATGCTCGCCGCTTCCTCGAAGAAGGCAACAAGGTCAAGGTCACCATTCGCTTCCGCGGACGCGAGCTCGCCCACCGTGACATCGGCGTTCTCCAGTGCAACCGTGTCTACGAGGCCTGTCAGGATCTCGCCACGGTCGAGCAGCCCGCTCGCATGGAAGGTCGTCAGATGCACATGATCATCGCCCCCAATCGTCGGGGTTAGCCCCTCGAGAGGTCATCATGGCTGGCAACAAGATGAAGACCCGTCGCGCTTCTGCGAAGCGCTTTTCCGTCACCGGAAGCGGGAAGATCAAGTTCAAGCGCAGCAAGATGCGCCACATCCTGGCCAAGAAGAGCCAGAAGATGAAGCGTCGCTTGCGCAAGCCCGGTTTCCTGGCCCCTGGCGACGCCAAGGCCATCCGGCGCTGCATCCCCTACAAGTAGTCGCGCGGGGTCTATCCTGACCCGTTCGATCTCGAATATCCGCTCACCGCTACCTCTCCACGTGTCGTGGGGAAGGGAACCGGTCGCAAAGGAGACGGAACATGGCTCGCATCAAGAGAGCGCAGATTCGCAAGACCCGCAAGAAGGCTCTTGCCAAGGCTTCCAAGGGCTTCCACGGCGGTCGCAGCAACTATCGCCAGGCCAAGCAGGGCGTGATCAAGGCTGAGACCTACGCCTACATCGGCCGCAAGCAGCGCAAGCGCCACTTCCGTGGCCTCTGGATTCAGCGCATCGCCGCTGCCCTGATGGTCACCGACCTCAACTACAGCCGGTTCATCCACGGCCTCAAGCTCGCCGGCATCGAGCTGGATCGCAAGCAGCTCGCCGAGCTGGCTGTCAGCGAGCCTGCGACCTTCGACGCCATCGTCGAGCAGGCTCGTGGCGCCCTCGCGTAGCACAGTGCCTCGGGCGCGCGCGCCGCGTGCGCTCGTGTGGCCTGCGGGCTTGCTGCTGGTCTGCAGCGTGCTCGGCTACGACTGCCAGAAAGACACCGAGCCCAACTGGGTCCAGTTCAACGGGTCCGACGACTCCGTCACCATCGAGGTGGGGGCCGCAGATCTGTTGGACCCGGTGGTCGTCGACCTCACCAGCTCCGTCACCAGCCTTGTCGTGGGCAGCGCCACGGTCACGCCTGGTGGAGGTCCCGTCGGAACCGAGCACACCCTCTTGGTGGTGGTCGAGGACGAGTGGGAGAATGACGTGGAGCGGGTGACCGTGCGAACCGAGAGCGGTGATCGCGGAGCGGACGAGTACGAACTCGAGCCCGATCCGGCCGATGAGGGCTACTACGGCCTGGTCATCGTGTCGGTGGGAGAAGAGGGCGAGCAGCGCAGCGACGAGCTCACCTTCAGGCTCTGGTATGACAGCGAGGAAGTGAGCACGGGCGACGACACCGGTGCTTAGGCGCGGTGCCGTCCGAGGCTCAGGAGGTATCCATGGCCAATCGCCGTGAGCATGTGCCCGCGCTGACCAAGGCCGAGATCGTTCGCGCCGTGCAAGGACAGGTCGGGATCACGGGGGCTCAAGCTGGGCTGCTGGTGGATCAGGTCTTCGAGACCATGAAAGAGGCGCTGACGGATCCTGGCCACCAAGAGGTCAAGATCACGGGGTTCGGGACATTCCATGTCCGGCGCAAGGCTTCCCGTCTTGGCCGGAATCCCCGTACAATGGAGGACGTGGTCATCGACGAGCGCAATGTGCTGAGGTTCCGCTGTTCCCAGCTGCTGCGCAATGCCATGAACAAGGAGTCCCGATGAGCGCCGACGAGAACCTGCTTCCAGGCGATCTGCCCGACAAGCTCTACTTCCGCATCGGTGAAGTGGCCTCCATCGTGGGTGTCGAACCCCATGTGCTCAGGTACTGGGAAGGCGAGTTCATCCTCAAGCCCCTGCGCTCCATGAGCGGGCAGCGGCTGTACCGCAAGCAGGACATCGCCCGCTTCCTGCGCATCCGTCACCTGCTCCACGAGAAGGGCTTCACGGTGGCCGGCGCCCGCAAGTTCCTCAAGAGCACCCCCAGCATCGAGCCGGGGATCTCCCCCGAGGCCGTGCGAGAGGCCCTGGGCCGGATCGCCGATGTGCGTGCCCGTGTGGCCGCCCTCGAGGACGAAGCCAGGCCCCTGTGGGAGACTTGATCCAGGGCCTTGACCCACTTCGCCGCTCTCATTAATAGGCGGTGCCTCGTCGCCGGGCGTGCTCGCACAAAGGCGTCATTGACAAGCCCCTGTCGTTCTACGACAAGCCCCCGTCGGGGCGTAGCGCAGTCTGGTAGCGCACCTGAATGGGGTTCAGGTGGTCGCTGGTTCGAATCCAGTCGCCCCGACCATT
>CALDOK010000483.1 GCA_937912125.1 uncultured Pseudomonadota bacterium | reverse complement strand
CCGCCGCCTGCCCCGTCGTCGCTGTTGACGGTGCCATCGCCGCCGCCGCCGCCGGCGCCGTAGCCGCCACTGCCCCCGACTGTCTTGGTGGTGCTGGCCAGGCCTTCTCCTGCCCCGCCCGCGCCGACGCCGTCTGTGGACACGTCGCCGCCGGGGCTGTCCACGCCGATCCAGGTCTCGCCGCCGCCGCCGCCGGTGCCGCCGCTGCCGCCGCCTGCGCCCCCCAGGTAGCCCAGGCCCGAGGCGTCGATGCTGGAGGATGCGTCGATGCTCACGGCGCCTGCGGCGCGCAGGGCTACGACACCGCCGCCGCTGCCGTCCCAGCCGCTGCTGGTGATGGTGCTGCCCGTCAGGGTCACGTCCCCGTAGTTGGGCACCCGCTGGGCCACGATGATGTGGTCGCTGCCGTCGTAGTCGAACGCCAGATCGGTGGTGCCGACGATGGCGCCGCTGATGGATCGGATGCGCACCAGCTCCCAGCTGCCCACGCCTGCGGTGGAGGCTGTGCTGCCCTGCAGGTCGATGAGCAGCAGCTCGTCCCCCGGCTCGAGCCCTGCGCTGTAGCCGTCCAGCTCGAAGCTGCTGTCGCCCGCGGTCAGGGTGTCCAGCATCGGCCAGGAGGCGCCGTCGGCCTCGGTGCGGCTGCCGCTGGCGTCCGTCGACAGGTCGAAGCTGCTGCCGGTGAGCACCAGATCGCCGTCGATGCCCGTGCCGGTCAGGGAGGAGATCAGGGTGGCGGCACCGTCGCTAACCACCACCAGCGCGGGATCGTAGCTGACCTCGCTGGAGGCATCCAGGGGCCAGGTCTCGCTGTCGGCCATGGCCAGGGGGGCCAGCAGAGCCAGGATCAGGATGGGGCTGCGCGTCATGGAGACCTCCGAGTGTCCCCATGATGACGGCCCCCCGCCCCATGGGCAAGGACCCACTGACCCCAAGGTGAACCCCGGGGCCCGCCGCGGCGGTGATAGCCTCTGCTCATCCTCGAGGTCTTCGATGCCCACCGGCCGCAGCTTCCTCCGCCAGATCGTCCCAGGGACTCCGTCCTTGATCCTGGGCGCCATCGCGGGGGTCCTGTTCGCGCTCTGGTTTCTGCTGTCCCTGGCCATGGTGCTGGACCCGCTGGACGATCAGACCATGGTGGGCGCCGCGGCGGTGGTGGGCGCGGTGTTCTTCGGCCCGGTGGCGGCCGGCTTTCTGGCGGTGGCCGGGCTGGTGGAGAGCCGCCTGCTGGCCCGGGCCGGGTGGTTCTACCTGGCGGCCCTGGCGGTGCTGGTCTGCGGGCTGGTGCTGGGGGCGAGCATGGCCTTCGAGCCGCTGATCGAAGGCCTGGGGCCGGTGGATGGCGAGAGCATGGGGCTGGGCATCTTCGGCGGGACCTGCTGCGGCTTTGGGCCCATGTGCGTGTTCCTGCTTCCCGCTGTGGCCTTCACCGTGCGCGGTCTTCAGGAGCTCCGGGAAGGCAGTGACCCCGCCACCCTGGACGCGGTGGTGGAGCTGCTGCACCGGCGAGGCTGCGCCAGCTTCGACGAGATCACGGCGGCCAGCGACGTACCCGCGGACCGCATCGAGCCGGTGCTCTTCCAGCTGCGGGTGGCGGGCCGCCTGATCTGCCGCATCGAGCCCAACGTGGGCTGGGTCTGCACCGAGCGCCACGAGCAGAGGGGCCTCCGCACCCTGCCGGGGCTGGTGGCCGCTCGCGCCCGCATCGGCCTGGACGAGCTGGGCCGGGAGCTGAATGCGCCGGCACCCGTGCTCCGGGCCTGGATCTACAAGGCCGTCGGAGCCGGCGACCTGCAGGGCTACATGGACTGGAAGCGCGGGGTGATCTACTCCCGCGAGGCCCGGGTGCTCCGCAGTGAGCGCCGCTGCCCCGGCTGTGCCGGCAAGCTCGAGCTGGTGGGGCGCGGGGTGGTGCTGTGCCCCTACTGCGACACGGAGATCTTCCTGTAGGAGCCAGGGTGGGCGGATCGGGCGCCCCAGGGTGCTACCCCCCCGCGAACAGGGAGACCTGTTTTCTGGGCGCCTCGCTCAGGTCCTTGCCCCGCCTGATCGGCGCCTCGACGGGGCCGCGCACGCCTTGCTGCCGGAACAGCTCGTCCCAGGCCTCGGCGTGGATGCTACGGGGGTCCTCCTCGGCGCCTTCGTCCCGCCAGGTGCCCTGCTTCCAGGAGAAGCTGGCGCTGTCGAGGTTGCGGGCCAGCAGCAGGTCTTCGTCGGGAATACCGGCCAGCAGCGCCGGGGAGTAGGACGCGAGGATCACTTGGCGCAGTGGATTGCTGGGCCCGCAGGGCTGGCGGGTGTCGACGGCCAGGGCCTGCAGCTGGGCCAGCAGGGCGGGCATACCCTGGGGATGGATGCCGCTGGCCGGTTCTTCGAGGCACACCAGGCCCCCGGCGCCGGGGTCGACCTCGAGGGCGGCCAGGGCCAGGGTGCGCAGGGTGCCGTCGCTCAGGGCGCGGGCGTGGTGGGCGGTGCCGCGGGCGTCGGTGAGCACCATGTCCAGGTGGCCGCGCACGGGGTCGGCCTGGACGTGGAAGGAGCGCACGCCTCCCAGCAGTGCGTCCAGGCGCGCCGCCAGGTGGGAGTACAGAGCGTCGGCACCCCCGTCTTCGCTGCGGTCGCGGCGTCGGGCCAGGTGGTGCAGGGTGGCTGCCAGGTGGCCCCCGTCCGAGCGCAGTCCCGGGGGGGTGTCGGCGCGGTCGGGCGCGCCCAGGGCCGAGGGCTCGAAGCGCAGGTGGCGCCAGCCGGCCAGCTCCTGGCGGGCCAGCAGCAGGGTGGGGTGCGCGAAGGCCGAGCGGGCGCTCGAGAGCACGGTGCAAGGCAGGGCCTCGGCGGACAGGGTGTGGGTGCGCGCGCCGGAGTCCTGGTGGATGGTGATCTCCCGCCGGCCGTCCTCGATCTGGGTGGACAGGTAGGGGTGGGCGCGGCGGCCCAGCACCACGGACTGGCGCCAGGGCTTCTTGTGGCGGAAGCCCAGGCTGCGGCGTGCGGTGGTGCGGTGCAGGGCGTCGAGCTCCTCGCGCAGGATGGCCAGGCCACCGCCCGGTCGGTCCGGGCTGGCGGGCAGGCGCCCCAGCTCCAGCTCGTAGCGCAGCAGGGTCATGGACGCCTCGGCCGGCTGGCCCAGGGCGTCGAGGCCCTTGGCTGGCACCACCATCTCGGCGAGGAAGCTCATGCTGTCGGCCAGCTGGTCTCCCCTGCGGAAGAACAGGTCGTCCACGCCTTCGCCGTGGACATTGCCGCGGCAGGCGGCCAGGGCGGCGTCTGCGAGGGGTTGCTCGGCCAGGGCCGCCAGGAATGCGATGGCCTCGAAGAGGTTGGACTTGCCTGCCCCGTTGGGCCCAGTGATGCAGGTGAGGGGGCCGAAGCGGATGTCGATCTGCGCGAGGTTCTTGAACCCGCGGACGGCCAGCCTGGTGAGCATGGTGATCTCCCAGTGGAAGGAACCTTTCGACGATAACCCGGGGCCGGCGCCTGGCGCAGGTCGTCGTCATCGGGCCCGTGGCTGGCCCAGGCGGCAGGTTGGGCTGGTACCATGCCGATGCTCGTATGTGAGAAGAGGTCGACCATGAAGGACTGGTTCCACGGCAAGGCGGTGCTGATCACCGGGGCCTCTTCGGGCATGGGGTGGGACCTGGCGCTGCTGCTGGCCAGCTACGGTGCCAAGCTCGTGCTGGTGGCTCGACGGGCCCAGAAGCTCGAAGCGCTGGCGGCCGAGTGCGAGGCCCTGGGCGCCGAGGTGTTGGTGTGCTCCGGCGACGTCTCGGATCGGGAGCGCATGGCCGCAGTGGCCGCCGAGGCTCAGGAGCGCTTCGGCTTCATCGACATCGCCATCGCCAACGCGGGGGTGGGTGGGCTCAACCCCGCCCCGCGCTTCGACCTGGCCATCCACGAGAAGACCCACGCCATCAATGTGCTCGGCACGGCCAACACCCTGGCGCCCTTCATCCGCCCCATGGTCGCCGCCGGCCGCGGGCAGCTCATCGGCATCTCCAGCCTGGCCGCCTTCCGGGGCCTGCCCAACGCCGCCAGCTACGCCAGCTCCAAGGCGGCTCAGGCGCGCATGCTCGAGAGCTGGCGGGTGGATCTGCGGCCCCATGGCGTGGCCGTCAGCTGCATCCACCCTGGCTTCATCGTCTCGCCCATGACCGCGCACGATCAGTTCCAGATGCCCTTCATGGTGCCGGTGCGGAAGTCCTCGCTGCACATCGCCAGGGCCATCGCGAAGCGCCGCGCGGTCTACCTCTACCCTTGGCCCATGCGGTTGCTCACCCTGGTCAACCGCCTGCTGCCCACCTGGCTCTTCGACCGGCTGATCCCCAAGCTCTCGGGGCAGCGGGACGACATCGAGCCCCACATCCTCTAGGGGCGCTCCGTGGACCAGGCCCTCCAGCTGTGCTTCCGCTTCGTGGCCTACGTGATGTTCGGCTTCAGCATGGAGGTGGTCTTCGCGGTCACGGGCATCGACCGCATGTTGGGCTACCGCCTCGAGCGGCGGGTGCCGCGCAAGTACCTCGAGGGCTGGGTGAGCCTGTGGATGGCGCCCCTGCACGGCTTCGGTGTGTTGTTCGGGTTCGAGCTGGTCCACGACTGGGTGGGCGGCTGGGCCTGGCCCCTGCGCTACCTGGTGTGGTGCCTGGTCTTCACCTTCGCGGAGATCGCCTACGGTTGGCTCTGCGACAAGGTCCTGGGCTTCCACAGCTGGGACTACTACGCCCAGTCCCGCTTCCGCATCCATGCCCGGGGCTACTCCCTGTGGACGCTGCTGCCCGCCTGGGGTGCGGCCGGCATGTTGATGGAGCTGTACTCGGGGCTGATGCGCCACCTGTCACCCCACGTGGCCGGCTACTTCCTCGGCGGTTGACAGGCTCTGCTGCGGGATCTGCCCCGGCCCGTGGTAAGACAGCGTCGTCGGAGGATCTGCCATCGTGCTCGGCGTCCCGCGTCCCACCATCCCGCTGCCACCTGGCCTCGAGCTGGCCGGGCGTTATCGCCTGGGGGCTCCGGTGCGAGGCGGTCCGGGCAACAGCTACATGGCCCACGATGTAGTGCGGGACCTGCCGGTGGTGGTCAAGCTGCTGGGGGCCATGCCCTTCGTGGTGGACCTGGATCGGGTGGAGCAGGCCGTGGCGCCGCTGCGAGCGGTGGACGCAGCCTGCCTGCCGCGGCCCCTCGAGATCTGCCATGCGCGGCTGCAGGACCTGCACTGCGTGTTCCTGGTGCAGGAGCACTGTGAGGGTGAGAACCTCGAGGAGCGCCTGCTGCGCGCTGGCCCCCTGCCCCCTGGGGAGGTGCGCGCCCTGGCCCGTCGCCTGCTCGAGCTGCTCCGTGGCTTCTCCGAGCTGGAGCCACCCCTGGTTCATGGCGACATCAACCCTCGCAACCTGATCTTCGATCCCGAGACCGGGGCCGTGTCCCTGGTGGACTGGGGCACGGTCAAGGCCGCTGCGCGGGACTGGTCCAGCGACAGCTATGGCCCCGAGGGCTGGACCCAGGCCGTAGATCGCGCCTTCGCGGCGCCCGAGGTCCCCATGGGCTCGGCCAACCCGCGCAGCGATCTGTACGGGGTGGGCGCCTGCCTGGCCTACGCCCTCAGCGGGCTCACCCCCGAGGGCGTGCGTGAGAAGGATCGTCGCAGGGTGCTGTCACGGGGGCTCGAGCTGCTGCATGTGCCCCGCAGCCTCGCTGCGCTGCTGGCCCCGATGCTCGAGCCCACCCTCGAGCGCAGGCTGGAGAGTCCCCACGCCGCCCTGGATCTGCTGCTGGATCCCCTGGCCGGTCGCCGCGAGGGCGGCCCCGCGCGGCACCGGGGCCAGGCGGTGGACTGGCACATGGAACCCGAGCCCCGGGCTGGATCGCTGTGGTCCGCGGGCGGGGTGGCAGCGGCCGCGCTGCTGATCGCGCCCTTGCTGGTGTCCGCCCTGGCGGTGGCGCTGCCGGTGGGCTTCGGCATGGCGGGCTGGGTCTTCGCCGCCCGGCTGGGGCTGGGGCTGGGGCTGGGGCTGGTGGCTGTGCTGCTGCTGCGCGCCGCTGTGCGGGCCTTCGCGCCCATGGGGCGCCTGCGCCTGCAGGGCATGAGCCGCGCCCTGCGCTTCCAGCACCGCGGCCAGTGGGCGGAGATCCCCTGGCTACAGCTGGGTCGGGTCCGCCGCCTGGGTCCGCTGCTGCGCATCGACGGGGCCTGGCGCCTGCCCCCCGGGATCCTGCCCCGTCGCCGGGTGCTGTGGATCGCGCCGGTCTATGCCGACGGGCTCGACCGCCTGGTGGCCCGAATCGGGGCCCACCGGGCGCGGGCGTTGGCCCTGGTGCCTGCCTCCATGCGGCACGGGGAGCGGCGCTGGCCTGGGGCTCGCCGGCCCCCCCTCGAGCTGGCCCTGCCCGTCGGGTTGGCGATCCTGGGCGTTGTCCTGGCCACGGGGCGCTGGGGAAGCGGCGATCTCGGTCCCGATGGTGGCCTGGTCCGCGCTCCCAGCCCGCCCGTCCAGGGGCTCCCTACGGGTGCCGACGACGACCCCGCCTTGCGAGGCCTGGAGGCCCGGCTGGCCTTGTCCGAGCTGGCCGCCCAGCGGCCGGCGACCACCCCCGAGGATGCCCTGGTGTCCCATGCGGTGGCGCTGCCCTCCTCGCCCCAGCAGTCCGCTCCGAAGGGCTACCAGCGGTCGCTGGCTGGAGCGCAGGCCCACCACGAGCCTGCCGCGCCGGCGTCGGCCTGCCCTGCCGGCCTCGAGCCCCGGGCGCTCGCGCTGGTCGAGCTGGTGCCCGCGGCCTGCTGGGATCGCCATGGCACCATGGTCAGCGTGCCGGCCTCGGCGGCGGGTCCCGCCTTCCTAGTGGACTGGACCGAGGTGAGCGTGGCCGACTACGCGCGGTGCGTAGCCGATGGTTCCTGCGAGCCCCCCGGGCGTCAGCCGGGCTGCTACGGCACTCAGGCTGCGCGGCGGCACTACCCGGTCAACTGCGTGGACCGAGATCAGGCCCAGGCTTGGTGCGGCTGGGCCGGGCGCAGGCTGTGTACCCAGCCCGAGCATGCCCGCGCCGCCCAGGGCCCTGCTGGCACCATCTACCCATGGGGTGACGCGCCTCCGTCCTGTGATCTGGTGGTCATGGACGCCCGGGGGCAGCCTGGCCCCGCGGGCGGTACCGGCTGCGGACGCGGCGGCCCCTGGGCCGTGGGCTCACGGCCAGAGGGCGTCAGCGCGGTGGGTGCGCTGGACCTGTCCGGCAACCTGGCGGAGTGGGTGAGCGGCGAGCCTGGAGGCGTCGCGGGCGGCGGCTACATGGACCGCGCCGCCGAGGAGCTGCAGGCGGGCAGCCTGCGGCCCCTGCCGGGGGATCTTCCGGTGCCGGATGTGGGGTTCCGGTGTTGTCTGGACGGGAACTGAGCCAGATCTAGAAGTGCACCTTCCCCACCTTGAGCCGCAGCTCGCGCTGCATGTTGGTGGTGAAGACCGCGCAGGCGATGGAGGCCAGCTTGGCCTGGGCCGAGTCGGCGCGGGAGGTGAGGACCACGGGGGCCCTGGCGCCCACCAGCAGTCCGGCCACGGGAAGCTTGGCCATGTAGACCATGCACTTGACCAGCATGTTCCCGGCCTCGATGCAGGGCACCACCAGCACGTCGGCCTGGCCCGCCACCGGGCCCCCGATGTGCTTGGTGTGGGCGGCGACCTCGCTGACGGCGTTGTCGAAGGCGAAGGGACCATCGACGATGCACCGGGGCGAGAACTGGCGGCGCTGGAACATGGAGTTCAGGGCGGCGGCGTCCAGGGTGGCCTGCATGGCCGGGTTGACCAGCTCCACCGCGGCCAGCACCGCCACCCGCGGCTCCTCGAGGCCGAAGACCTGGGCCATGTGGACCGCGTTGAGGATGATGGCGGCTTTGCGCTCGAGATCCGGCGCGATGTTCATGGCGGCGTCGGTGATGAACAGGAAGCCGTCGCGGCCGGGCTGCTCCACCATGAAGACGTGGCTGAGAAGGGCCTCGGTGCGCAGGCCGCGCTCTTTGTGGAGCAGGGCCCGCAGGAAGTCGTCCGTGTGCAGGTGGCCCTTCATCAGGATGTCGGCCTGGCCGTCGTGGACTGCCGCCACGGCGCCGGCGGCGGCCTTGAGGGGGTCGGGCTGGTGCTGAATCTCGGCGCCCCCCAGGTCCAGGTCGTGCCGCTCGACCAGCGCCTGGATGGCGTCCGCATCGCCCACGAGCAAGGCGTCTGCGATGTTGCGCCGCTTAGCGTCGGCCACGGCCTGCAGCACCGAGAGATCCTGGGCGACGGCCACCGCCACACGGCGCACGGGGTAGTCGTGGATAGCCTGCTCGACCTGGGCGAAGCTGTTCATGGGAGTCTCCAGAGGGGTGGGGATCGGTTCGGGGTGAGAACTCAGCCACAGCTGTCAGCCCGGATGCCAGCGTGGGCACCGAGGGTGACCCTCAGGCAGAGTCAGAGGTCCAGCTCGCGGTGTAGAGGAGGTGGCAGGCGCATGGTGGCTTCCCCTGGGGCGGGCGAAGGTGGGCACTGTGGAGTCGGCTTTAGCCGCTCCGCTGCCTGCGCGCCGACGCCCCCAGGACCAAGAGCCACAGCCAGGCGCCGAGCGCTCGGCGGGGCTGGCTACTGCAGCCGGTCTCGGGCTCGGGGTCGAGGATCTGGGGGATCGGGCCTGTGGTGAAGCTGTAGCTCAGAGGCTCGGTGCTGGCCGGGGCCGCGATGAGGCCCCCCTTCGAGGGCAGGTCCGCTGGAACGCTGACCGTGTAGTCGGTGGTGTCTGCCCAGTCCTGCTGGGGCGCGGCATGCAACACGTGGCTGTAGAACACCCAGCGGTCCAGCGGGGGCTCGCTGCCGTCGTCGGCCTGGATGGTCAGGGGTAGATCCGGGACCAGCTCGTGCTGCAGGCTCCAGGCGGCGATGGTGGTGACCCGGGAGGTGACCTTCTCGGCGTCTGTCTCCCAGCCCTGGGTCCCGTCGGCGGGGAAGGTGGCCAGCACAGGGCCGACGGCCAGCTCGACGCCGGACAAGCGCCCCCAGATCTCCTGCCAGTAGCGGGCCACCACCTCGGCCTCGTCGGGCGGGTTGCCCCACACCTGGGGGTCGATCTGGTGGGCGCAGGCCCAGGGGAACTGGGCGAAGTAGGCGTCGACGTACTCGGGCTGCTCGATGACGTTGGCCGCCCACACCGGGACCAGGCGCACCATGGCCTGGCCTGTGCGGATGGTGCTGGCGCTGACCTCGTGGCCCATGTCCTGGGCCATCAGCTGGGCCATCAGCTCGTCGGGCACCCACAGCTCGCCGTGGTCCACCGGACCCACCATGCTGGCCATGGCCACGTCGGTGGCCTCGTCCATGCTCTCGCCCCAGTCCTGGTCTGCGTCTTCCTGGTGGGCCCGCTCCATGTAGAGGGAGTCGTAGACCTGATCGGCCATGCCGTGGCTGGTCATGCCCATCAGGAAGGCCACGTGTTCGGCGGCTTCACCGCTGTAGGGCGGGCCCCCGTACTCGGCGCGGATCCAGGCGGTGTAGGCGTTGTGGAAAGGCTCCCAGTGGGCGGTCTCGCCGTAGCCGTCGCCCACGGCATAGCCCCCGTCGGGGAACATGGAGCCGTTGCGCCACATGTCCTCGTGGGCAGGGTCGCTCATCAGGTCCCGAAGCTCGCCGGGAGGCAGCAGCTCGATGGCGGTCTGGCTGATCCAGAGGTGACTGACCTGGCCGTTGGCCAGGGCCGGGCCGGACAGGGCGAGGGCGAGCAGGATTGGGATCATGGACGCAGCGTAGCGCGGGCGCCCAGCCAGCGCCTATTCGTACGCGGCCAGCTCGAGCAGCTCGAGGATGGCCTCGGCGAGGTCAGTGCGTTCGTCGCTGTCGATCAGCCAGTCGTCGGGCTTGTCCACGCCATCGACCCGGTCGAGCAGGCCTTCCAGCAGAGCGCTGGCCGAGGAGATCTTGCCGTCCTCGAAGCTCTCAGCGGCGTTGCTGGCGCGGGTGGCCATGGAGCCCAGCCGCCCGCTGGCGGCGTTGTCGTTGGCGGCGTCCACCAGGCCCAGGTCGAGGCACTCGATCTGCGCGGCCAGGGCGTGGCTCCACTGGGCCAGCCAGTCCGAGCCCACGCCAGGCACGGCGGGGGTGGGGTCATCGCCGTCATCGACGCCGTCGCCGTCGGTGTCGGCCAGCAGGGGGTCGCTCCCGTACACGCCCACCTCGTCGTCGTCGAACAGGCCGTCGCCGTCGCTGTCCACCGAGAAGCCGAAGCCCACGGCGTTGTCGAGGGTGACCAGCTCGCCATCGGTGGAGCGTAGGGTGTAGGCCAGCTCGAGGCCGAAGCTGTCGTCCCAGGTGCCGGTGGTGAGCTTGGAGACCTCGCCCTCGTACTCGAACCCCCTGTCGTTGATGCCCAGCAGCACCTCGTCGCCGACCTCGGGGATGAACAGTGTGCTGACGTTGAGGACCTCGCTGCGCTCGCCGGTGAGGTCGTCGATGGCCGTGACCACCAGCTCGAGCTCGCCGTTGCCGCTCACGACGATGCCGTTGAAGCCGTCGCGGGCAGCGGAGCCGCCCCAGACGATGTAGCCCCGGGCCAGGCTGTCCACGGGGCTGCCGGAGTTGCCCGCCGCGATGACGTCGTTCACGGTGTAGGTGGCCGTGACCTCGCTGCGGGTGGCCAGGGAGGTGGTCTCGACGCCGGCCAGGTAGCAGAAGCCGCCGCACATGGGGGCGATGCAGCTCTGCACGCTCGCGTACAGCGGGGTGTCGGGGTCGGTGCTGGTGATGGACCAGCCGCCCTCGTCGTCGGGGCCAAGGACCACGGTGGCCGCCGTCTTGACGTACTCGTGGCCCCACTGGCCGTCCACACCGTTGTAGCCGGAGTAGGCGGTGGCCATGGCGTCGACCTGGGCGTCGTTGCCGCCGAAGTCCGAGAACGCCAGCGTGGTCTGCGCTGCGACGAAGTCTTCGTCGTAGGCCTGCCCGTCGATGCCGGCGCTGCTCATGAACTCGTCGCCGTTCTTCCACTGATAGCCGTCCACGGCGACGGCGTTGAGGGTGGTCGTGCCCACTGGGCTCACGGGCTCCATCACGGCGGCGGCGTCCAGGGCCTCGTCCAGGGGGGCGCCCAGCAGCGTCTCGGCCTGCTCGGTGAAGCGGGCCAAGCCTACGTCGCCGTAGCCGTGAATGATGAAGTAGCTGGCCAGATCCTCCGCCCCGAAGCCGGGGTCCTCGCCGCCGACGACGGCCAGGGCGCGAGCACCCGTGGCCTCCACCGAGGGGGCGTCATCGCCTTCGGCCACCTTGATGTACGCGGCCGCTGTGATCTTGCCAATCACCCGATCGGTGGTGCCGCTGGGGCCGGCTCGGAGCATCAGCGCTGCATCACCGCTGGCCTCGACGGTCACACCCGTGCTGCCAAGGATCACCGGTCGGTCGGGGTCGCCGTTGACGAAGGCGTCGCCTCCGATGGCGTACCAGGTGTCGGGGATGATGGTGGGGTCGAGGTCACGCAGACCCTCGGCTGGTTCTTCGGCGCCCAGATCGACGTCGACGTCGCCGAAGCTGGTGTAGCCGTAGAGCCGACCATTACCGACCAGGGCCGCGCCCCACTCCCCGCTGTCCTTCAGCCAGCCGAGGGTGTACAGCCCGAGGTCGGCGTCCAGCTCGGCGGCCACCACGCCACTGGGGCCGGGGATGTCGATGGCGCCGCAGCTCATGTCGTCGGGGTTGCCGAACTCGGCCCAGAGGAGCTGGTCGCCAGCTTGGACGCTGAGGCGCTGGGTGCCGGAGGTGTCGCCCTCGAGCTGGGTGACGCGGAGGGTGGAGGGCAAGAACCCGGAGACCGCATGGGCGGGGCAGGGCCGGACCCACGCGTTCTGGGCGGTGTAGTTCACGGGATCCTCGTTGATCCACCAGGTGCTGTCGTCCATGAACATCACCCGGGGCACGCCGTCGTGGGCCCAGGCGCGCACGGCCAGCTCGGGCCCCAGGCCCTCGGGAAGCTCCAGCACCACGCGCTGGATGAAGTCCCACTCGCTCTCTTGGTAGTACTGCATCCGCAGCTCGGTGCCGTCGGCGGTCTCCACCACCAGGGCCAGGCCCATGAGGCCCAGCACCTCGGGCAGCATGTACGCGTCGGCGGCCAGCACCGTCTCGTCGGCCTCGAGGCCGTAGGACAGCACGCGACCGGCGTACATCAAGGCGCCGTCGCTGAGGGATTCGATCCAGCAGGTGGAGGGGGCGCCATCGCCGGTGCCGTCATCGCCGCCGCCGAAGACGCAGGCCTCGGTGGCCGTGAACCCCATGATGGGGTGGTTCCACACCTCGTCGTCGAAGATCCGGCTATCGACGAAGGGCAGGGGGCCAAGACCGATGAACCCGTTGTCGGCGTGCAGGTCGAGGGCTTCCCACGGCTTCCCGATCGCCTTGTAGTGGGCCGAGACCGTGCCGCCGCCCGGGATGAAGGGGGCGGCCAGCAGGCCGTTGCCCGCCAGCAGGAAGGTGGGGGCGTCGTCGGCCAGGGCCGGCGTGGGAAGGGCCAGGGCCAGGACCAGGCAGGCGCTGAGGGAGCGAGGGGACATGGGACCTCCAGGTTTCATGCGCCTATTGGCATGTTCTCGCGGACTCCGCCACCGTGAAAGGTGAGGATCGACCTGTCCTGATGCCAGCGCACGCTCACCACCGGCCACGAGGTCGGCGGGCACGGCGTCCAGGGCAGCCACGCCGAGTTCACCCCCGCAATCGTCGACCTGGACCAGCTGGATCCCGTGGCGGCCGGCCAGCTTGGCCCGCCCATGGGCCGTCAGCCGGCCGTGGCCTCCAGGCACAAGGTCCCTGCCTGCTTCTCCGCCAGGTAGTCGGCGTAGCTGGGCGACCAGGGGCTGGGCTCGAACTCGGCCTCGGGGCGCACGCCGCCGGGCTCCAGGATGCGCCTGCGGTCGGTGACCTGCCAGCCGCTGCGCTCGAGCGTCGCGGCCCACTCGTGCTCGCCCAGCACGTGGACCGGGATGGTGAGCAGGGGCTGCCACACGCGCCAGCAGGGGTTCTCCCGATACAGGTCCACGAGCAGCAGCAGCCTGCCTCCGGGCTTGGCCACGCGCCGCCACTCGCGCAGGACGCTCTCTGGGTCGGCGGTGTAGTACAGCGCCTCGACCGAGAGGATGTGGCTGAAGCTGGCGTCGGGGAAGGGGAGCCGGTCGGCGGGGGCCTGCAGGTAACGACCAGGTGGGGTGGCCTGGGCGATCATCTCCTCGGAGATGTCCACGCCGGTTCCCTGGCCGGCACCCAAGGCCAGCATGCGTCGCACGGCCCAGCCGTTGCCGCAGCCCACGTCCAGCACGCTGTGCTCCGAGCCCAGGGTCCAGCCCGCGAGGGCCCGCTCGGTGAAGCGTCCGTGGCCGCGCTCCATGGCCAGGTGTCTTCCTGACTGGGCCCAGCGGTCGAACTCGGTGGCCAGCTCGCGGTCGTGCTCGTGGGGCATGGTTCCTCCCTGGTCTGCTCCCGCCGCCGTCGTCCGGGCGTGGTGAGGTCCAGCCGAGCGATTTAGCCGCGGCGCGTGGTCGACGCCCGCCCCCTGTGCCGCGGGCGTGTGGGCTTTCACCAAGCCGGCCTGTCCAGGAGGGGCGTGGGGGCCGGTGGAGCGGCTATAGCTGGCCGCCGCCTCCTGCAGGATGGTTCCATGGCTCCCCGCCTCTGCACGCCCGCGCAGCACCGCGCCAAGGTCGAGCGCGTCGCCACCCAGCTGAAGGCCTGGCCCGCCGGCCGGCCCCTGTCCTTGAAGAAGAGCTCCCCCAGCCATCAGGTGCCCAAGCCGGGGGACCTCAAGTACAGCGACGACAAGCTGGATGTGTCGGACCTGGACGCCATCATCGAGATCGACGTGGAGGGGCGCCGCTGTGTGGCTGAGCCCGGGGTCACCTTCGTGGACCTGGTGGCCGCCACCCTCGAGCACGGGCTGGTGCCCTACGTGGTGCCCGAGCTCGAGACCATCACCATCGGCGGGGCGGTGTCGGGCTGCTCCATCGAGTCCATGTCCTTCGAGATCGGCGGCTTCCACGACAACTGCCTGGCCTACGAGCTGTTGACCGGGAGGGGGGAGCTGCTGCGCTGCGATCCCGATGGCGAGGACGCGCTGGTGTTCCACATGATGCAGGGGTCCTTCGGTACCCTGGGCATCCTCACCGAGCTGACCTTCCGGCTCTGCCCCGCCGCCCCCTATGTGCGGGTGGAGTACGAGAAGCACAGCAGCGCAGCGTCCTACCTGGCGTCCATCAAGGCCCACGCCGAGGCCCGGGACATGGACTTCATGGACGGCATCATCCACGGGCCCGATCTGTACGTGCTGTCCCTGGGCCACCTCGAGCAGCAGGCCCCCTACACCCACCGCTACGACTGGGTCACGCCCTACTACAAGACCACCGCCAGCCGGGTCGTGGACCACTTCGAGACCCCCGACTACTTCTTCCGCTACAACCGGGGGGTCACCGGGGTGCGACCCCGGTCCTGGCTGGCGCGGCTGCTGCTGGGGCGCTGGCTCGACTCCACCCGGGTGTTGGCCCTGACCGACCGCTTCAACCACCTGCTCACCCCGGAGCAGCTGGGCATCACGGTGGATCTGTTCATCCCCTACTCCCGCTGTGAGGAGTTCCTGGCCTGGTACTGGGCCGAGTTCGGCGCTCATCCCCTGTGGTGCGTGCCCTACACCCCGGCCCGGGACTACCCCTGGATCGCCGACGCCTACCACCAGCGCCAGACCGACGAGATGTTCGTGGACCTGGCCATCTACGGCTTCAGCCCCAAGGACGGCCGCAACTATCACCGGCTCATCGAAGAGAAGCTGCACCAGGTGAACGGGCTCAAGACCTTGATCGCGCCGAACTACTACGGCGAGGACGAGTTCTGGACCGTGTTCAACCGGCCCAACCACTTCGCCGTGAAGGCCAGGACCGACCCTGACGGTCTGTTCCGCGACCTGTACACCAAGACCTGCCGCGCGTCCCGCGGTCTGAGCTAGAACCCATGCCCGACAAGACCCGCATCGTGAGCCCAGGCATCGACGCGCGCTCAGTGCGCACCGCCGAGGGGGAGATCCTGCGCCCCCCAGATGACTGGGAGAAGCTCTTCCCCGGCGACGCCACCCTGACCCGTCGCGTCAAGCAGGGAGGCCCCACCTGGACCGTGGAGGTCAAGGTGCGCAAGCGCATGATGTCCAGTGGGGTGTGGGCCCCCGCCGCCCGCATCGCCGAGGTCCGGGCGGCCCTCGAGGTCGAGCGCGCCACCCCGGCCCATGCCCGCAAGAAGGCTCAGGCCACCGCCCGCCGGGAGCGAGTGCAGGAGGACTATGTCGAAGACTTCAGGGGCGCGGTGTTGGACTTCCTGGCCTTCGCCCCGGTGTACAGCGCCCTGGCCCAGGACGTGGCCGACGCGGTCACCGCCCTCGCCACGCCCGTGGGCAGCGGCACCGTGGCCCGCACCCAGCGCATCCCGGTGGAGCGCCGCGCCGAAGCCGCGGTGATCGCCTGGCTGCGCCACCAGACCACCGCCTACGACGACATGAAGGTCCCCCGGGTGCGCGGGGCCCGCCGTGAGCTGCGCCGCGAGCTCGCCCAGCGCTCCCGTGCCCTGCTGCTGCGCTACCGCCGAGGCCATCCGGTGCCCGCCGAAGGCTGTCCGCTGCGCCAGGCCCTCGGGCTTCCTGGAGCGCGCGGGTGATATCGTGAGGCTCGCTGCGGAGTCCCCACCATGCGCACGCTCGCCCTGCTCTTGCTCGTCAGCTGTCCAAAGAGCCCAGACACAGAGGACACCGCTCCTGTGGCCGATCCGCCGCGCCTGACCACCAGCGCCCAGGGCATCTTCGACCTCCACGGGCGCCAGATCCTGCTGCGCGGCGCCAACTTCCCCACCGTCGACAACACCCAGCAGGACTACGACACCCTGACCGGGTGGGGCGGCAACGTGGTGCGCCAGCTGTTCATGTGGTCCCACCTCGAGCCCAGCGAGGGCGCCTACGACCAGGACTACCTGGCCAAGCTCGACGCACAGGTGGCCCTGGCCGAGGCCAACGGCGTGCAGCTGCTCATCGACCACCACCAGCACGCCTACGGCGAGGGCTTCACCTGGGGCATGCCCTACTGGACCTGCGATGAGGCCAACTACGCGCTGTGCGAGGACGATCCCGGCAACTACCTGTGCGCGGGCATCCAGAACTGCTTCGAGGCCTTCTGGACCAGCGACCCCCTGAGGCAGCAGTACATCGACATGATGGTGCTGCTGGCGGAGCGCTACAGCGGCTCCGACGCGATCCTGGGCTACGACCTGATGAACGAGCCCTTCTGCATGCACGAGGACCTCGAGGGCTGTGGCGCCGTCATGGGCGAGTTCTGGACCGAGCTGGCCACCGCCATCCACGCGGTAGACCCCGACGCGCTGATCTTCTGGGAGCCCAACTTCCTCGAGCTCATCGGCATCAGCACCCGCACCTCGGGGCTGGAGTTCTCAGGCGGCGTCTACGGGGCTCACTACTACCAGATGACCGTCCACAACGGCGCGGACTACGACGGCGACCCTTCCGAGATCATCGACAACATCGGCATGCGCGCCGAGGAGGCGGCGGCCTTCGACCACGCCTTCTTCCTGGGCGAGTTCGGCGGGCCGGCAGACGTGGCGGGCTTCGACCAGTACATCGACGACCACATGGATCTGCTGGACGATCTTGGGGCCGGCGGCACCTACTGGCTCTACGCCCGGGGCGACGGCTTCCACATGCTGGACGACCACGGCAACGAGAAGCCCTTCCTGGACGTCTTCGTGCGCCCCTTCCCCCACGCCACCCCGGGTGTGATCTCGGCCCTGGCCTACGACATGGACAGCCGTGTCTTCTCCCTGGACTTCGACACCCAGGCCGCCGTCAGCGAGCCTGGCGTGATCTTCGTCCCCGATCGGCACTACCCCGACGGGTTCGATCTGAGCGGCTGCGACGAGCCCGCCTGCCGCTGGGAGTACCAGGCGGAGAGCCAGCGGGTCCTGTTCCATGCGGACGAGGCCGGGAGCTTCGCCCTCCGGCTGGAGCCTCCCCAGGGCTGAGCAGCGAACCCAAGCGAGGTCCCCATGGCCATCCCCGAGAAGCTCGTGAACGTGCATGCCCACCTGCACTCCACCATGGACGTGGCCGCCCGCGTGGCCGAGTGGCGGGCCCACAACTGCCGCAAGGTCGTGGTGCTGGCCGACTCCGCCTACTGGCAGCCCCCCAACTCGGTCTACCTGGGCAACGCCGGCGTCCTGCGCTGGATGCGGGAGTACCCGGACCTGCTGGTGGGCATGGGCAATGTGGAGCTGGGCGAGCCCATGGGCGGCCCCGACGAGGTCGAGGGTCTGAAGGACCAGGGCTTCACCGGCCTGAAGCTCGAGATGCCCACCCACCCCTACGACCACGACCGCTACATGCCCCTCTACGAGCGCGCCGAACAGCTGGGCATGCCCATCCTGTTCCACACCGGCTGGGTCTACCGCCTGGGGCAGCAGGATCGGCAGCGGCGCCTGAGCGCCGACCACATGCACCCCTACACGCTGGACCGCATCGCTCGCAGCTTCCCGGACCTGAAGATCATCGGCGCCCACCTGGGCATGCCCCACTGCGCCGAGGCCATCTCCTTGCTGCTGGGCCACCCCAACGTGTGGTTCGATATCAGCTGGGATGTGGCCGACAAGCCCTTCTTCGCCCGCCTGCTCAAGGCCCTGAGTCCCGCGCCGGGGGCGGACCTGGACGACCCCGACGAGAACTTCGCGCTGCATTGCTTCGAGCGCATCCCCTTTGGCACCGACGACCCGCTGGTGGGGGACTGGCTGCCCGTGGCCCAGCGCCTGCTGGATCGCCTGCATGTGCCGGAGCCCACCCGCCAGGACTTCTACTGGCGCACCGCGGACCGCATCTTCGGCTGGGGGTTGTGAGGGGGCCGACGGTGTCGCTGGTGCCATCGGTGCGGAGGCCGGGGCGCCTCACAGGCCCACCGACACCCCCAGCGATGCGAACACATACGAGGTGATGGCGGCGGGCACCATGGGGAACGGCGCCCGCACCTGGAGGTCCAGGCCTACGCGCTGGGCAAGCTCGAGGCGGTGTGTGAGGGCCAGCCCGGTGGAGAACACGCCGACGCTCACCTCGTAGTCGCCCGAGATGGACTGCAGCTCGTTGTCGAGCTGGGCGTGCATGAAGGCCTGGACCCAGCCGCCATACAGCTGCAGGGACGAGCGGACCCGTGGCATGGCGGCCAGGCGCAGCCCCGGCCCCGCCAGCAGCAGCGCCTCGATGCGGTGGGTTCCCCCGTCCACCTGCCCCTCGCCCAGGAAGCGGTCGCTACGCCCGTAGCTCTCGTGGTCGTAGCCCAGCAGCAGGCCCAGCTCGAGGGAGCCGGTGCTGCCCTCGCCCTGCCACAGCGGGGAGAACATGCCCAGGCCTGCCTGGCCCCCGAAGCCGTGCCGCGCTCCTCCGAAGCCGTAAAGGGGCGCCAGGGAGAGCTCGAGCATTGGGCCTTGGGCTCGGGACGCGGCGGTGTCGTCGGGCGGTTCCGCGGCCAAGGCGGTGGTGGGCAGGCCGAGGCTGAGCGCCAGGGAGACCGCGAATGCGACGCGCTTCAACGGGCACCCCCGAAGTGGTGCTCGAGCCCCTCGCGGAAGCAGGGCTCCACGCTCCGGACGTGGTCCACCTCGTAGCGCTGGACCGTCAGGGACAGGGAGGCGTAGCCTCGCGCGGCCAGCCGCTCCGCCATGGCGTCGGTGTAGACCGTCATCTCGGGCCCTTCGTAGAGGCCGTCGGCCAGGAACAGGTCCAGCCCCAGATCCTCGGCCTCGTCCGCGTAGGCTTGCTCGATCTGGAAGATGGAGCCGCTGTCGTACCAGAACGAGGGACTGGCCACCACGAAGCGCTCCACGAAGGGGTCGTCCTGGTCGTGCTGCAGCGCCGCATACATGGTGAACAGGCCACCCAGGGAGTGGCCGAACAGGGCGCGATCCGACGGACCGGCGACGGCGTAGTGGTCTTCGAGCCAGGGCGTGAGCTCGTCGTGCATGAAGTCGTAGAACGCGGGTGCGCCCCCAGAGCCGAGGCCCAGGGTGTCGCCGTTGGCGTCCGGCAGGGAGTAGTCGCGGAACCGTCCCTCGATGGGCCCTGGGACCTCTGGATAGCCGACACCCACGACGAGGGTGGGTTCGATGACGCCGTCAGCCTCGAGCTGGGAGGCGTAGCTCGCGGTGAGGGCGAACTCCTGCAGCACGCCCAGGTACGGGTCGAGCTGGAAGACCACCGGGTGGGCCCCTGCGGCGTCGTAGCCTGGAGGCACGCGCACGGTGAGCACATAGTCGTCGCCCACGCTCTGGGAGCTGAGGGTGTGGGACTCGACGGTGCCGGTGAGCTCGCCAGGGCTGGGGGCGGGGCAGCCCGCGGCGGCCAGGGCGCACAGGGTGGCGAAGGCGGAGAGGTGGGGTCGAACGGTCAAGATGGGCCTGGTGCTCGGGGTCGCTGGCTCCCTAACCTAGTCCCAAATGGTGTAGTCCTCGCAGCGAAACGCGCCGTCCTCTCCCTCGGGCAGGCAGTACTGGCCTCCGCTGCTCACGCCGCAGCCGTCGTCGCCGTGACAGGTGTCGGCCTCGCTGCGGCAGCTCAGCTCAGCGTAGATCGTGTCCATGTCCCGGGCGGTGCCCAGCCCGCACTCACCCGAGGGGCAGTCGGCGTCCTGAGTGCAGGTCGCGGGAACGCACACGGGCCAGTCGTAGCTGGAGGCCTTGGGCGAGACGCAGATTGTGCCTGGCTCGCAGTCCAGGTCGCTCGAGCACAGGTACTGGCAGTAGCAGTTCTGGTCGAAGCCGTTCCACCAAGACGCGCACTGGCCGTTGGGCTCGCGGCCGCAGTCGGCGTCCTCGGTGCAGTCGCCCCCGATCTTCGGGCTTGCTCCGGGGCACTCGCGCACCTGTTCGGCGTAGTGGGTCAGGTCCAGCGGCTCGGGCTGCCCGCGGTTGATGGCGCCGTCGGTGCAGCGCTGGTAGCCGCTGGGCAGCCCCCCGCGCTCGAGGATGGGCTCGGGGTCCTCGCAGAGCGGCAGGGTGGTGTCGGTGGCGCTGTCCTCGGAGTCGCCGGGCGCTGGCAGGGGCTCGCCAGCGGTCTCGCAGCCGACCAGCAGCAGCGCGATGGGCAGCGTCCAGCTCGGCATGGCTCCCTCCTCCTGGGCTGCTGCGAGGGTAGCACCGGGTTGTCCGCCTGTCTCGGCGCGCGCCGCCGGTCACCCTGTCAGCGCACCGCCGTCACCGCACCCACGGGCTAGTGGGGTCGGCGATGATCAGGGGCAGGGGGTGGCTTGGTGGTAGGTCAGGTCTTGCTCGTAGCCCAGGGTGAAGCCCAAGACGCCCAGGATCGTGGACACGCTCTCCCTCGCCGGCAGCGGACCGTGGGCCGAGGGCACCGCCACCAGGTGCAGCTGGGTGGACATCAGGGTGACCTTGACCAGACCCTCGCCCATTCGGATGCGATCAGGGAAGCTCATCGTCAGCCGCTCTTGCCCACCGGCCACCGGATGCGTCGAGCGCATCGTGACCTCTCCCGCGGCCACTCGGCGGCCCAGGGGCATGGTCCGCACCACCTCGACGGCCTGCTGGGCGTCGTTCCACGCCGTGTGGATGAGCACGGTCTCCGGGTCCACCGCCGCGATGATCTCGTCCACGAGGTTGGCCGCCCGGCTCCAGGCCTGAGCCCCCACCACGAGCCCGTCGCCGTTCATGCCCACCGACACGCTGCCGTGCTCGCCGTCGTCATCGGGGTCCGCCTCGGCCGGGGACGGGCCGTCTCCTTCGAGGGCCACGCGCCCGACCATGGGGTGCAGGGGAAGCTCAGCGACCACCAGCTTGCCCGTGGCGTCTGTGGCCGGCAGGTGGTGATCCAGGCGGGTCCAGAGCCCGTCCTCGAGGCGACCGCTGAACGGTCCGGACATCATGGTCTCCAGGTGCTCGGGCTTGCCCAGGAATCCACCGCTGGTGAACAGCGCCACCCGCACCAGGGCCTGCCCTTCGAGCTCCCAGCAGCCGGGGGGGCCCTCGAGCAGCGCGTCACCGCGGGCGCCCCAGCGCTCCACGTCCTCGATGTCCACCTCTGGGGGTACGGCGGCGAGGGCGGCGGAGAGGAGCAGCTGCCACATGGTCACCTCAGGCTGATGTTGATGGCCAGGCTGAGGTCCAGCAGCGTGCCGGCCTCGCTGCCCAGGACCTGTCCACGCAGCCCCCACTCCACCACGCCCAGCTGCAGGCCCAGGCCCGCCATGCCCAGCCACTCGTCGCCGACGGCCGGACCCGCGGAGCCTCGCTCGCCGGCCAGGAGCCAGCCTGGACCGCCCCCTAGTTGAAGGGCGAGCGGGCCGATCTGTGCGGCGGCCGAGGCGAGGGGGCCCAGGGAGAGCCCACCCGACAGGGCCGCGCCGTTGTGGAAGCGGGTGGACTGCCAGGCCAGGCGCGGGCCGAGCATCACAGAGACCGGGCCCACCCAGGCGCCGGCCAGGCTGTGGAGGTAGGCCTCGGGACCCCTGGCGCCCGCGAAGCTCAGGGAGCCGGCGATGGCGCTCTCGCCGGTCCACTGGGGACCGAGTGGCAGCAGCGACCACCAGCGATGCCGCAGCACCGCGCCCGCCCGCATGGCTCCACCAGGCTGCCCCACCCAGCCCGTCCAGCCCAGGCGTGGGCGCACACCGAAGCGGCCGCGGATCATGCTGTGGTCCGACTCGGGATCGAGCCACGCACTCAGGTCCGGGTTCGACTCCGGCGCCTGCTCGGCCGCCGACTGGTCCATGCGGTCCAGGGCCGAGGGGAGGTCCACGTCGATGGAGATGGTGATGGTCTCGGTCTCGGTCTCGGTCTCGGTCTCGGTCTCGGTCTCGGTTGCGGACAGTGAATCTGGGGCGTCGTCGTTGGTGGCGGCTAGTTCGCGCCCATCATGTTGGTGGCTGTCGTTGGGCGTCTCCGAGCGCTTGGCCTCCTTCGCAATCTCTGGCGAGGGGGTAGCCGACTCGCTTTCCGCCTTGTCGGCGTAGACAGGGGTGAGCCATAGTAGGAGCAGGAGCCAGGTCATGCCCAGAGGCTATCTCGCGAATAGGGTGTAGGCCGATGCTCCCCCCGGGGGCCCCATGCGCGTACTCTTCCTTTCACTCTTCCTGCTCTTGCCGGCCTGTCCCGACGACAAGGACGACACGGCGGCCGACCCGGTGGAGGGTGACACCGACACTGACACCGATACGGACACCGATACGGACGCCGACTCCGACTCCGACTCCGACTCCGACTCCGACTCCGACTCCGACTCCGACTGTGACACCGACGCGGACGGTGACAGCGATGTCCAGACCGCCAAGTTCGACGTCGAGGGCGAGTGGGCCGATACCGTCGTGTCCGCGACCTGGTTCGCACCGGATGGCGAGGGCATCGTCGTCGGCGAGACGCTGCTCGCCGAGCCCTACAGCAGCGGGAGAGGTCTCCACATGTTCGACGTGCCCGCGGACGAGGACCTGATGGAGCTCGACGCGGAGCGCTACCCCGGCCTGCTCGGCGCACGGTACCTGTTGACCCTGCACTTGGACGATGACGGCGACGAGCTACCCGACAGCGGCGAGACCATCGTCGCGGCCGGCCCGTCCATGCTCGTCTACTTCGCCGGCGACCTCCCCGTGGAGCTCGGAGAGGCGTGCTACTACCCCGGCTGGAACGCGACCTCCCTGGATGGTGAGTTCACCCGCGCCGAGCCCTTCTGGCAGATTCCCCTGAGCGCCGATCTCTGGCCTGGTGACGCGGTCACCACGGCCAGCGTCGGAGGCACTTGGGCGGGCACCGCAGATCCGGACGGCTACGGCGTCGCCGCGGTCCCCGAAGGCTACCTGGACGGCGACACCAGCCTCGCCACGGTCCATGACCAGACCGATGGCTTCGACAAGGGTGCTTGGGGCATCTCCCTCGATGGCGTTCCCCCCTCCGACCACGTTGAGCGCATCCCCGCGCTGGGTGCCGATGCGGCCGTGGAGTTCCCTGTCGCCTACGAGCACGTCAACCGGGACGGGCAATACACCTCCGACGACACCATCGCCGGCTTCGCCTGCCACGACGGCGATCCAACAGCGTTGCTGTACATCGCCGAGGCCACCGAGCTCGGCCTGGCCTGGCGGCTGGGTTCCGCGGGGGCCTCACTCGGTTGGCTGCCCGTGGCCGACTACGGCGGCGAGGCTCCGCGCCTTCTCGATGCCGATGCGTCCCTCGCGCTGGAGTTCTCCGAGGGCTGTCAGCGCTGATCCCTCATCCTGCGGGCGGGACTGTTCAGTCCAGCTCTTTGCGGCGGTTGGCGTTGCCGGAGTTGGTGCGGGGCCAGGGCCCACGGCCGAGGCCCGGTCCGCCGGTGTACGCGTACAGGTAGGCCCGGAAGTTGCCGCCGCAGAAGTAGACCCGGCGTCCGTCGAGGCTGGGAGCGCCGTTGACCGAGTCCAAGGCGTCGTTCTGCCACTCGGACCAGAGGATCTCGCCGCTGCTGGCGTCGGTCACCGTGAAGTGGATGTCCCACCCGAGCGAGGCGAACTCGGGGTCCTCGGGGAGGTAGCCCATGCCGTACAGGCGCCCATCGCCGCCCACCGCCACCTCGCGGTGCATCTCATGGCCCAGCCAAAGGGTCTCGCCGCTGTCGCCGTCGATGGCCACCAGCTGGGCTGCCGTGGCCATGTAGATCGTGCCGTCTTCGTCCACCACCGGCTCCCAGTAGGGCATGAGCTCGGACATCCACAGAGCGCTGCCGTCGCCACGGTCCAAGGCGGCGAGACCGCCGGCGGACACCCCGTCCATCTGCAGGCCCACCAGCAGCTTGTCCCGGTCCAGGCTCAGGGTCTGGGCGGCGCTGGCCAGGGGGGTGTTCCAGAGGGCGCCGCCGTCGGGTGCGAAGGCCCAGGCGCTGCCCCCCGTGACGAAGACGGTGCCATCGCCGCCCACCGCCAGCAGCCAAGCGTAGTCTTCGATGTCGATGCTCCAGGCGAGCTCTCCAGCCTCCACCGCCGTCAGCGTGGTGCTGTTCGAGGCCCCCAAGCTGTGCTGCAGCGCGTAGACCCGCCCCAGCTCTACATCCACCGCCACGGCCACTGCCTCGCCGAGGCCCTCGGCCCGCCACGCCTCTTCACCGGTCTCGGCGTCCAGGCCCAGCAGGGCGTCGTCGGCCCGGACCAGGACGTTGTCGTCGGGGTCCAGGGTCAGGTGGCGGGGGCTGCTGTGGTCGAGCTGGAGTCGCCACAGCTCGCCACCATCGCTGGGATCGTGGGCCTTGATGGCGCCGCTGGCGCCGAAGGTGTCGTAGGTGGAGGTGATCAGCGTGCCGCGCTCGGACACCGCGGGCACCGGGGAGTAGTCACCCACCTGCAGGCTCCAGTCGAGCTTCAGCCCGGGGCTGCAGGCTGCCAGGACGAGGGGGAGGAACAGCATCGGCTCGCTCCGTTATTTTGGAGGGTATGAGAGCGTATCAGGCCGCGGTTGTCCTGGCGTATCCGTGTGTGTCGCGCTCGATGACCCACCCCTCGGGTCCGTGCGATACAGGAGCTTCGTTCCCACAGGCCCTGGAGGGCCCATGGCGCGCGCCTCGAGCCTCACCCTGCTGGTGCTGTCCTTCAGCGTGGGCTGTCGCGTGCTCGACCAGGCCGACCTGACGGCCTGGAAGCAGGACCACGGCATCGTGGACAGCGACGCGCGGGTCGACACCGGCCTACCCATGGAGCCGACCGAAGATCTCTGCACGGATCCCTGGGGCCGGGTGAGCAGCGCCATGGACGACGAAGAGTGGCCGCGCACGGTGCAGGCGGGGAGCGCCGCGGCTCTGATGTTCTGGTTCGAGGGCCCCACGGACCTGTGCGAGCTGGGCTGCGATGTGGACTGGGTCGATGCGCCCTACGTGACCTCGGACGAGAACTACACCCTCGAAGAGTTCTGGATCGATCTGCCCTACCGCCACATGGGTGAAGAGCGCGTCTACGCCTACTTCTATCTGAACCCCGACCCCGACGAGACCCCGGGCGAGCAGGGTGAGTGCTGGGTGGACACCAGCGCGGGTCGGCGCAGCTTCCAGGTGCAGATCATGGAGATCTGAGGCCGCTAATTGCAGGTCTCCATGAGCTCCACGCACTTCAGGGTCGTCGTCGCTCCGGCCCGTACCCTGACCCGGTCCGGCTGGTGGATGGTGGCCCCGCTGGAGAAGCTGGCCTCGATGTCGTAGGTCCCCGGTGGAAGTCGGCCGGGCGCGTGACGCCCACCGCGTGCGTCGATGAGCACCACCGAGGAGGCATCGCCTAGGACCACCACCAGCCCGGTGGGCGGTGAGACCACAGCCGGCTCGTCCGTGGCGCCATCTTCGGGTGCCGCGGGTGGCTCGATGGCTGGGCTCGGCGGGCTGGCTTGGCTCCGCGAGGGTGTGTCGGCCGGGGGGGCTGGTGGGGGCGCGAGGGGCTCCTGGACCGTCGCGGGCTCCACCTGCGCGATCTCCGATGGGGGGGCCTGCTCCATGTCTCGGGTGCGCGCTGCCCACCAGGCCAGCAGTCCTCCCCCCGCGAACGCCGCGGTGAGCCCCAGCAGCCCCAGCCCTGCCAGCACCAGCAAGAGCAGCAGCCACCAGCGGGCAGTGGCGGGCTTCGGGGGCTCGCTGGCCGCCGCGACTCCGGGCCGCGCCGGCGCCAGGCTGGGGTCGTCGGGTTCCAGGGGGGCGAAGGTGGGGGAGGCCGCGCGCTGAACCACCGAGGGTTGCGGGGGCGCCAGGGTGGGCCGGTTCGGGCGGGCTGGTGGGGCGATGGTGGGGGCGTCGCTGGGGCTCAGTCCTCTCCCCGCCAGCACCGCTGCGAGGGCTTCGCAGCTGGGGATGCGCAGATCGCGCTGCGGCTGCAGGCAGCCCTGGATGGCCTGCACCACCGGCTCGGGCAGGTCGGGGACCAGGGTGCGGGGGGGCGCGTAGTCCCCGCCTGTCACGGCGCTCCAGACCTCGAGGGTGTTGGCGCCGATGAAGGCCATCTGGCCGCAGGTCAGCTCATAGAGGATGCAGCCCAGCGCGAAGATGTCGGTGCGCCGGTCCACGCCCTTGGCGTCGGTGATCTGCTCCGGTGACATGTACGCGGGTGTGCCCATGGGCAGCCCGGTGCGGGTCTGGGTGGGGCTGGTCTGCTCCACCAGCAGCTTGGCGAGGCCGAAGTCGGTGACCTTGGGCTCCAGCACGCCGCTCTGGGTGCTGAGCATCACGTTGCCCGGCTTGAGGTCCCGGTGCACGATCTCCAGCCTGTGCGCCTCGGTCAGCGCGCTCAGGATGCCCGCGAAGATCCGCAGCGCTTCGTCCATGGGAGGACGGTTGCTGCGCAGCCACTCCTCGAGGGAGGGGCCCTTCACCAGCTGCATGAGCAACCCCGGGGAGCCCTGCACATCCAGCACGTCGGTGACCGGGACGATGTGGGGGTGCTGGAGCAGGGCCTGCACCCGACCTTCCTGGATCAGGCGGTCCCGGATGGCGGGTACATTGAGGCTGAGCACCTTGAGCGCGTGGTCGGTGCCCAGGGTGTTGTGGCGCACCCGATAGACCTCGGCCATGCCCCCGCTGCCGATCTTGTCTACGACTGTGTAGCGGTCGACCGCCTGGCCCGGGCGGAGATCCACTCACGCCCCCCGGTCGCAGCGGGGCTCGCTGCGCGGTTCACCAGGCCGTGCGCTCACCACTCCCAGACCACCACGGCGCCGACGGCCAGCCCGGCTGTGCCCGCGGCTGCCAGGCCCGAGCCGACGGCGAACACCCGGTTTCGGGTGTAGTAGCGCTGGGCGTCGTCCAAGGAATCGGTCTCGTGGAAGGCGTCCCAGGCGTCGTTGGCCTGGCTGGCGCCCACCAGGGCCACCAGCCCGGTGGCGGCTGCCGCGATGGCCAGCCGACGGGAACGGTGCGAGCCCGAGGGCACGGGGGTGGGGGCGCCGACGAGGCGGGTGGCCCGGCGCAGGTCGGGGTCGAAGGAACCCGGCCAGGCGTAGCGGCTCTCGAAGCTGGCCACCGCGGCCCACTGCACCACGGCGGCGCGCTCTTGGGGAAGGGCCGCGCTGCGCTGACCATCCACGTACAGCTCGAGGCCCGGGAGGGGAGCCTTGGTGCCCGGCCCCGCTGCCCGAGCCACCTCGAAGGCCGCGGCCAAGCCGCCACCGTCCGGGGCCATGATGACGCTGGGCTGGTAGTCGGGCTGCAGCTCCAGCAAGGCGCGCAGAGCCTGCTGGACCTGATCCTCGTCGCGTCGGGTCCAGGCCTCGAGCGCGCTGACCAAGTGCAGCTGCGCCGCGTCCTGTGGGTCGATGGCGCTCGCCAGGCAGGGCACGGCCTGCTGCGCCTGTTCCACCCGTTCGCGAAAGAGCTCCACCTCGAGCTTCTCGTAGGCGACCAGCGCGGCGCTGGCGTGCGTGCCCGGATCACCCGCGCCCGCCGGACAGGCGGCCTGGGCGGTGGCGGTCAGCAGGGCGATGAACGGGAGAACCACGCTTCGGCTCGGGTTGCAGGCGGGAACACCCTATTCCGCTGGCCGCCTGGGCGGCAGGCCGCAGACCGTCCAGGGAGGGCCTACCACCGCACCGGGCAGTGGGTCAGCGCGGGCACCGTCTGGTTCTGCGCCTTGGGGATGGGGCAGTCCCCCACCTGCACCACGTCGTACTGGATGAAGGCCCCGGAGAAGCGCTTGGTGCGAATCTCGAAGGCCACGTCCAGGGTGTCGCCTACCGCGTAGCGGTCCAGGCAGCGGGCCAGCTCGGGGCTGGGCTCGTCGGGCAGTCCCCCTCGCTTGCGCGGGGAGATGCGCGCGCCCACCTGCTCATCGCAGTCGTCGTAGGCCAGGATGAGCCCGTGGTGTCCCGCTTCGTGGTCCACCGGGTAGGGCTGCAGCAGGGACTGGTCCTGGGGCACGCCCTTGTCCACGACACGCGCCTGGTGGTGCTGCGCAGTCCGGGCTTCGGGAAGATCCCACAGGGCGTAGGCACCCACCAGCAGCGCGGGAAGCAGGGACAGCGCCAGGGCGAGCCCTCCGGCGACCCAGCGGCGACCCAGGATGGCCGCCAGGGCCAGCAGCATCCCAGGCAGCAGCGCCGGCGAGGCCATGAGGCCCCCGCGGAACCCCTCCACCAGGCAACCGGTCACCACCAGCAGGCAGGCCAGGACGGTCAGCGAGACCGCGCAGGCGGCCAGGCTGGCCGAGAAGGCGCCTTGGCGAGGGGGCTCGGGGTCACCGGCTCGCTCCCGTCGCCGCCGCAGCAGCGTGGACGGGATCAGCGTGAGCGGGAGGCTGAGGCCGAACCCCACCACCGCCCCTGCTCCCCCGGCCATGCTCATCAGCACCAACATCGCCTCCCCCGCGTTCTCGTCGGGGATGCCTGCGGCGATGAACGCCGCGGGGATGGCCGCCAGCGCCCCGGTCAGCAGAGCGTTCACCGAGGAGACGAGCAGCGCCCGCGGCCACCCCCACCGCCCGTGCTGTCCGTGCTCACGGACGGCCACGAGCACCAGGATCGGCCCGGCGACGCCCAGGGCGAGCACCAGGGGGAGGACGAAGACCACGGCGACGATGACCATGGACGCATCCTACTCCGTGCGCACCCGCCACAGCAGCTCGTCCATGAGCTCCGGGCCCACCATGGCGCGCTGCACACCGGTCTCCGAGGTGCCCATCGTTGTCCAGACGGCCTCTCAGCGGTGTTAGGCTGGGTAGGTCGGTTCGAACGGAGGGGTCGTGGAATCTCGTTCTTGGCTTTGTGTGCTCTCGTCCATGCTCTGGCTGCTGGTCGGCTGTCCCCTCCTCACTGAGCAGGACCTCGCCGAGCGTATGGATCTGGACGGCGATGGGATCCCGCGCCCCGTGGACTGTGACGACCTGGACTCAACAAAGGGAGCAGCCCAGCTCTGGTTCGTGGACGTGGACGGTGACGGATTTGGCAGCGAGGCCACCGTCGAGCGTTGCGAGCAGGAGGACGGCGCCGAGCAGGGCGGCGACTGCGACGACGACGACCCGGCGGTGTTCCCTGGCGCGGCCGAGCTCTGCAATGGGGTCGATGACGACTGCGACGATCTGATCGACGACGGCGTCGAGATCCCGATCTGGTACCTGGACGCGGACGGGGATCAGTACGGCGTGTCGACCGAGAGCCGTGAGCAGTGCGACCAGCCCGTCGGCTTCGCTGACAACGCCGACGACTGCGATGATGGCGACCCGCTCGTGCATCCCGAGAACCCCTGGTACGCCGATGAGGACGCCGACGGCTACGGTGATCCCGAGGTCGAGCTGCTCACCTGCGATCCCCCCTCCGGCTACGTGGTGAACGACCTGGACTGCAACGACGAACGGGAGGACGTGAACCCGGCGGGGGTCGAGGTCTGTGATGACGAGGACGAGGACGAAGACTGCGATCTGCTGATCGACGACCTCGACCCGAGCGTGAGCGAGGACAGCTTCACGACCTGGTACGCGGATGCGGATGCAGACGGCTTCGGCGACTATGCCTCCATCGAGCTGGGCTGCGAGACCCCAGAGGGCTTCGTGGGCAACGCCGATGACTGCGATGACGCTGTCTACCACGATGTCGGCGAGGGCTGTGGGGTCCTGGAGATCGCGTTGTCTGCCAGTGACGACGGCTGCGTGCGGCTGAGCAACGGTGTGGTCAGCTGCTTCGGGGACCTGGCCTCACCCGAGGATCTTTTCATCGACATCGATGGGGGAAACTACCTCATCTGTGGAGTGCGAAACGAGGGCACAGGGATCTGCTGGGATCAGAACGGTTTCGTGACGTCGTGGTTGAAGGAGAGCGGCATGACGGGGGTGGCGGTCTCCACCAACGGCTACAGCATGGAACCGACGGGGGTCGGTTGGACACGGTCGGATGGGACCTTCGGGTGTGTCGAGCACGCCTCCAGTGGCGGGTGGTGCTCGGATGACTGGAACCGTGACGGAGATTTCTGGGAGAGCGTCAAAGGGGGGCATGGGAGCGCGTGCGCTCAGCGCGATGATGGCGTCGTCCACTGCCGCTACTCCGGTGCGGGGGGTGGGAGCAGCAGTGTGACCTGGGCGGTCGGGCGCTACTCGGCGGGGAACCAGGGAGCCTGCGGCATCCCGGTGGGGAGCGACGAGATGAGCTGTTTCGGTCGCGATGAGCTCGAGGCCATCGAAGGAAGCTTCGTCGATGTCTCGATCTGGCACAATCAATCCGGCTGTGCCGTCACCACCGCGGGCGAGCTCGAGTGCTTCGGCTCCCACGCGCCTACGCCCCCAGATGGCGATGACTTCATCCTGGTCGATGTCGTCTCGGAGCACGGCTGCGCCGTGCATGCCGACAACACGGTGGAGTGCTTCTAGCTAGCCCCGCACCCGCCACAGCAGCTCGTCCATGAACTCCGGGCCCACCATCTCGCCCAGGGCGCCGCCCAGCACTCCGACCTCGGAGTAGCAGGTCACCGCATCCGCCGGCTTGTCGGGGTCGGCGATGATGACGGGCACTGGCGAACCCACGTGATCGCCACGCTCCACCGGGGTGAGGTGGTCGGGCAGCACGGCCCAGACGACCTTCCAGTCCTTGCCCTCGAGCCCAGCCTGGATCTTGGCCACCAGGCGCTTGTCGATGCTCTCGAGGCAGTGGATCTTGAGGCCCAGGTCCCGGGCGTGGCCGCTCTCGTCGGGCCCCTCGACATGCACGTAGACCAGGTCGTGGCCCTCGAGGGCCTCGAGGGCGGCGGCGGCCTTGCCCTCGTAGTTGGTGTCGTGCAGGCCCGTGGCGCCTTCTACGACCATGGAGGTCATGCCGGCGTAGACGCCCAGGCCGTGGATGAGGTCCACGGCGCTGATGATGGCGCCGGTGATGCCGTAGCGCTCCTGCAGGGTGCGCATGGCGGGCTTGCGGCCAGCGGCCCAGAACCAGACGGCGCCGGCGGGGCGCTTGCCCCGGGCGATGCGGGCCTGGTTGACGGGGTGGTTGGTCAGCACCGAGCGCGACGCGGTGGTGATGCGGTTGAGCACTGCGGCGGTGTACTCGGCCTCGGGCACCCGCGCGGTGATGCGGGCTTCGCGGATGGGCTTGCCCACGTGGTCGTGGGGGGGCCAGTCATCGACCCGGGGGTCGAAGCGGGCGCCCCGCAGCACCACCAGGTGGCGGTAGCTGTTGCCCGGGAAGAACTCGACGCCGTCCTTGGCCAGCTCGCTGCGCAGGTCGTCCAGCAGCGCGAAGGCTTCTTCGCTCGAGATGTGGCCCGAGCTGTGGTCGGCGATGCACTCGTCGGCGATGCCGATGAGGTTGAGCCGCATGGCCACATCGTCGGGGCCCAGCTCGACGCCCAGGCTGGCGGCCTCGAGCACGCCTCGGCCTTGGTAGGCCGACGCGGCGTCGTAGCCGAGCACTGAGAGGTTGGCGACGGCCGAGTCGGGAGACATGTGCGATGGCACGGTGGCCAGGGTTCCGCCGCGGCCAGCGGTGGCCAGGGCGTCGATGAGCGGCTTGCGGGCCACGGCCAGGGGAGTGAGCCCGGCCATGCGCTCGATGGGCAGATCGGCGGCACCGTCGGTGAGCAGGATGATGTACTTGACGGGGGAAGCCATGAATCAGACTCCGTGCCAGTCCTGCAGCATGGTGCGGAACAGCTCGTAGTCCACGCCGATGGTGGGGTATTCCTCTGTGAGCTGCTCGATGCGGGCCAGGCTGGGGGGGACGGCGGGATCGATGCCGGTGAGGCTGATGATCTCGTCGGGGAACTTGGCGGGGTGGGCGGTCTCGAGGCTGACGGCCACAGCGTCCTTGTCAGCCAAGCCGGCCTCGAAGTAGCGCTCCAGGCCCGCCCAGCCCACGGCGCCGTGGGGCTCGAGCATCACGCCGTGGTCCTTCCAGGTGCGGGCGATGCACGCGCGGGTCTCGGCATCGCTGACCGAGGTGGACCACATGTCGCGGCGGATGGCTTCCATGTCGGGAGCCTTGTGCAGGATGCCCACTTCGTCCAGGTGCCCACCGTACAGACCCACCAGGCGGGCCAGGTTCGAGGGGTGGCCCACGTTCATGGCGTTCGAGATGCAGGTGCGGCTGGGCTCGATCTTGTTGTAGGCCGCGGTGTCGAAGAAGATGGGCACTTCGTCGTTGGCGTTTGTGGCGACCACGAAGCGTTCAACCGGCAGGCCGCCCCGCTGGGCGAACAGGCCGCCGCAGAGGTTGCCGAAGTTGCCGCAGGGCACCGAGATGATCATGCGCTCGCCTTCGGTGACCTTGGCCAGCCGCAGGTAGGCGTGCATGTAGTAGACCGACTGGGGCAGCAGGCGGCCGATGTTGATGGAGTTGGCCGAGGACAGGCGGATGCCGCCCACCACTGGATCCGTGAAGGCGCGCTTGACCATGGCCTGGCAGTCGTCGAACTTGCCCTGCACGCCGATGGTGCGGACGTTGCCACCGATGGTGGTCATCTGCTTGCGCTGGCGGTCGCTGACCTCGTCCACGGGGAACAGCACCACCACCGCGATGTTGTCCACCCCGGCGAAGGCCTGGGCCACGGCCGAGCCCGTGTCGCCCGAGGTGGCCGTGAGGATCACCAGGGGCGGCTCGCCAGGCTTGACCAGGCGACCCAGCATGCGGCCCATCATGCGGGCCGCGAAGTCCTTGAAGCTGGCCGTGGGGCCCTGGTCCAGCCGCATCACGTGCCGACGCCCGGTGACCCGCTCCAGGGGCACCGGGTAGTCGTAGGCGCTGTGGCACAGCCCCAGCAGCTCTTCGTTCGTGAACTCGTCATCCACGTACCGAGAGAGCACCTCGTAGGCGAGCTCCGGGTAGGAGATCTGCGACAGCCGCACCAGCTCCCTGCGATCGAAGCTGGGGATGGGCTCGGGCATGAACAGGCCCTTGTCGGCCGCCTGCCCGTTGAGCAAGGCGTGGGCCAGGCTCTTGTCCATGTCCTGGTGGTTGGTGCTGTGGAAACGAACGACGGGCGACATGGGGACCCCCATGGAGTGATGGGCGGAGACTGCGGAGACTGTGGAGACTAGTCGACCTGATCCAGGGCCTGCTCGAGGTCGGCGAGGATGTCGCCCACGTACTCGATGCCTACGCTCAAGCGCACCAGGCCGTCGGTCAGGCCGCGGGCCAGACGCTCTTCGCGGGGGACCTCGACGTGGGTCATGGTGGCCGGGTGGGTGATCATGGTCTCGACGGCGCCGAGGCTCTCGGCCAGGGCGCAGAGCTTGACGCTGTTGAGCAGCTTCTTGCCCGCGGGGATTCCGCCCACCAGCTCGAAGCTGATCATGCCGGAGAAGGCCGACATCTGGGCCTTGGCCACGTGGTGCATGGGGTGGGACTCGAGCCCCGGGTAGGTGACCTTGGCCACCTTGGGGTGCCGCTCGAGGAAGGTGGCGACGGCCATGGCGTTTTCCGAGTGGCGCTCCATGCGCAGGCTCAGGGTCTTGACCCCCAGCAGGGTGAGCCAGCTGTCGAAGGGGCTGGGGATGGCGCCGATGGACTTCTGGAAGTGCCGGAAGCGGGCCTGCAGCTCGTCGCTGTTGGTGAGCACCACGCCGCCGATCAGCTGGTTGTGGCCACTGATGTACTTGGTGGTGGAGTGCATCACGATGTCGGCGCCCAGCTCGAGGGGCCGCAGCAGCGCCGGGGTGGCGAAGGTGGAGTCCACGCCCAGCAGCAGGCCGCGGGAGTGGGCCAGGTCGGCCAGGGCCTTGACGTCGCTGACCTTGAGCAGCGGGTTGGTGGGGGTCTCGATCCAGATGATCTTGGTGTTGGGCTGGATGGCCGCTTCGACCTTCTCGGGGAAGCTGGAGTCCACGTAGGTGAAGCTCAGGCCCTGGCGCACCAGGAACTGGTTGAACAGCCGGGACACGCCGCCGTAGACGTCATCGGAGCTGACGATGTGGTCGCCCTGGGAGAAGAGCTTCATGACCGCATCGACCGCTGACATGCCTGAGGCGAAGCACGCGGCGTGCTTGGCGCCCTCGATGGCCGCCAGGTTGGCCTCGAGGGTGAAGCGGGTGGGGTTGGACGAGCGCGTGTAGTCGAAGCCCTTGTCCTTGCCTACTTCCTCGAGCACGAAGGTGGCGCTCTGGTAGATGGGCGGCACGATGGCGCCGGTGGTGGGATCGGGGCTGATGCCCGCGCGGACGACCTTGGTGTCGAAGTGCATCGTTACTCCTCTTCGGGCAGGAAGCCCTGGTCCTTCATCCACTCGGGAGACAGGAACTTGGTCATGTAGTTGCGGATAGAATCGGGCAGCAGGATCAGGCAATTCTGGCCCGCCTCGAGCTCACCGGCCACCTGTAGCGCCGCCCACATGGCCGCGCCTGACGAGCCGCCCACCAGCAGGCCCTCTTCGCGGATGAGCCTGCGCGCCATCAGGAAGGACTCCTTGTCGGAGGTCTTGATGTAGCGGTCGATGAGGCCGTTGTTCAGCACTTCGGGGAAGAAGTCGTAGCCGATGCCCTCCACCTGGTAGCTGTGCACCTCGTCGCCGCCACCCAGGATGGAACCGTAGGGGTCCACGCCCACGACCTTGCAGTGGGGGATGGCCTCCTTGATCTTGCGGGCCACGCCGGTGATGGTGCCGCCGGTGCCGACGCCCATGACCACCATGTGGAGGTCCTGACCGAAGTCGGCCACGATCTCGGCCCCGGTGCCCTCGTAGTGGGCGTCAGGGTTGTTCGGGTTCGAGTACTGGTCCAGGATGTGGGCCCGCTCGAGCTCGGCCTCGAGCTTGATGGCGATGCCGATGTGGCTCTCGGGGGCGTCCCAGGCGGCTTCCGTGGGGGTGCGGATGATCTCGGCCCCCAGGGCCTCCATCGTCCACTGCTTCTCCATGCTCATCTTCTCGGGCATGGTGATGATCATGTTGTAGCCACGCACGGCGGTGGCCATGGACATGCCGATGCCCGTGTTGCCCGAGGTGGGCTCGATGAGGGTGTCGCCGGGCTTGATGCGGCCGGACTTCTCGGCCTCGAGCACCATGCGCACGCCGATGCGGTCCTTGACGGAGCCACCGGGGTTGAGGAACTCGCACTTGCCCCAGAGGTTGCAAGCGAGCTCCTTGCCAACACTGTTCAAGCGGACGACGGGGGTGTTCCCCACCAGGTCCAGGACCGAGTCGTAGCGGGCCATCTGTCACTCCGGGTAGTCGAGGGACAGCGCCTCTATCCTGAGACGGACGGTGTCACTGCCGTTCCAGATCACGTAGGGGAGGACTTTACGTCCTCCCCTGGCAAGATCGGTTGCGGGAGCAGGTGAACTGCTCCCCTACGTCCAGGTTTGCGCGCTTACCCGTCCAGTGGTTCGCCCTTGTACTCGCCGGTCAGGGACTCGAGGAACGCCACCACCTTGGTGACCTCGTCGTCGGCAAGCTGGTGCTCGCGCTGGTAGGTGGCCATGGTCCGCACGGCCTGGTCCAGATCCCGGGTGGCGCCGTCGTGGAAGTAGGGCCAGCTGACCGCCACGTTGCGCAGGGTGGGGACCTTGAAGCGGTGCATGTCCGCCGGGTCCTCGGTCACGCCCATGCGGCCCTTGTCGACGTCGGTGGGGTTGCCCCGAGCCGCGAAGTAGTCGCCTGTGACGCCCATCTTCTCGAAGCTGGTCTGGCCCATGGCCTGGCCGGCGTGGCAGGTGTCACAGCCCTTGGCGTCGAAGATCTCCCAGCCGGCGATGGCGTCGGCGCTCATGGCGTCGGTTTCGCCCTTCAGCCAGCGATCGAAGGGGCTGTTCGGGGTGACCAGGGTCATCTCGAAGACCGCGATGGCGTCGGTGAGGGCCTCGGCCGTCAGCTCGGCGGGCGTGGCCAGGGGCTCGCCCTCCACGACCTCGGGCAGCTGCTCAGCGGTCCAGCCCTCGGGCCCGTAGACCGCCATGAACTCGGCCACGAAGACGGGGTCCTGGGCCAGCTCCACCACCACGTCGTCCCACTTGTCGCCCATCTCCATGGGGTTCTCGACGGGGCCGGCGGCCTGGGCCTGCAGGTCGTCGGCGCGACCGTCCCAGAACTGGGCCACGGCGTAGACGGAGTTGAAGACGGTGGGAGAGTTGATGGGACCCTTCTGGTCTTCCACCCCGGTGGAGCTGACGGCTTCGTCGGAGCCGCCCATGTCCAGGCCGTGGCATGAGGCGCAGGACAGGGTGTTGTCCACCGACAGGCGGGTGTCGTGGTAGAGCTTGCGGCCCAGCTCGATCTTGGCCGGGTCCAGGGAGCCGGAGGTGTCCACGATGGGCATGATGGAGCGGGCCAGCAAGGGGTCGTTCGGATCGTCGTAGCCGGGGCTGAGCTCGGCCCGCAGGGCGCGGATCATGGAGAGCTGGGAGTCCTTCTCGGCGGGGCTGACCCCAGCGTTCCAGTGCAGGGCCTTGTAGCTGGCGGGGGGCATGGCCCCGGTCTCGAGCACCTGTTGGATCTTGGCCAGGGCGGCCTCGGAGGGCAGGCCGGAGACGAAGAGCTCGCGGTCGGCGTCCCAGAATGCCATTGCCTCCTCGCGGTGCTCCTCGATCATGCCGCTGGCCAGCGGGAAGCTGGCATAGAAAGGCATCTCCGCTGCGTCGCTGTGGCAGTCCACGCAGCTGTTGGCGTAGAAGTCCAGGTTGGCCTGCAGCGCAGGGTGCGTCACCCGGCTGGCCGGCGCGGGTTCCAGGGTGCGGGCGCCCATGTTCGACAGGGGAAAAGCCAGGGCCAAGACCAGGACGCCAGCGCCGAGCCCACCGATGATCTTCTTGTCCATTCACCACTTCCTTGGATTGGGGATTCCAGTACTAGCACATAGGGCGAGCGCGATAGTGTAGCGCTCTTCACCCTCTGGGCTGACCTGATCCGGGAGCGCCGCGAGCCTGACGGGGATCAGTCCTGTGGAGCCGGCGGTGCCAGAGGTGGGGGCGGCGCAGGGTGGTTCGGGCCGGAGCGCACCAGCACCCAGTGTGGGTTCTCGTCGGGGTCCACGATGACCAGGCCGATGGTCATCACCGCCAGCAGTGCGCTGCCGATGGCGCGCAGATCGTCGCCTGCCCCCCGTCGGGGCTGGCACAGGGAGGGGCCGGCCAGAGTGGCCTCGGCGTGGGGCGCCAGCAGGCAGCGGCAGCTCGCGTTGGGGAAGACGCTGAGGCTGCAGGCCTGGGTGGGCGGGGCTGGGCTGCCTTCGGCCTGCGCTTCGTTTCCTGCAGCCTGCCCTTCGTTTCCTTCGGCCTGCGCTGGGAGCTCGGCCGCGGCCTCCGGAGTCTCGAGCTGAAAGAAGACCTGCTCGGAGGGCACGCCGTCGTGGACCGCGAGCAGCTGCCCGTCCCATTGGTAGATTTGGTGCTCGAGCACCTCGCCCCCCTCGGTCCACTCCTGCAGCGTCCAGGTGGCCAAGGGCCCCTGTTGGGTGGACCCCGCCACCCTCAGGTGCAGGTCGGGGCCCTCGTGTCGGCCACGCTCCGGGAAGAACCACAGCATCTGGTTGTGCCACTCGCGGATGTGGCGCCAGACCCAGCCGTTGCCCACGGCCAGGGGGAAGCCCTCGGGACCCTGGTCCTGGCCGCCGCTGGCGCTGGTGCCGCGCTGGACCCCCAGCAGTCCGCAGTGGGCCTGCAGTGAGAGCACGGCCTCTCCCGGCTGCTCCGGTGCGAAGATCAGGGGGCGCGTTTCGCAGCGCTCGGGGTGGGAGGTGCCGCCCAGCTGCGGGGTGAGGTCCAGGCTTCGCCCCACGTGGACCCGCGCACCGTCCGCGCCGTGCAGGGTGGGCAGCGGGCCCCAGGAGAGCAAGAAGCCAGCGTGAACGGGCCCGGCCGAGGCCAGCAGCAACCCGAACGCGGCCATGGCCAGGGGAGGGAGCGCCAGCTGTGGCCGCCAGGGGCCCCCCAGCAGGCTGCGCAGGCCCATCCCCAGGGTGACGGCGCCGACAGCAGCGGCCCAGGCCGCCAGCTCGCCACCGATCAGGCTGCGAAACACGCGCCCGGGCATGGGGCCCGCGCCGTTGGGTAGCTCGAGGCCGGCGCCGTAGACCTTGGCCAGCCAGGCAGGGCCCAGCGCTAGGCCCAGCAGCATGACGGCCAGCACGGGCGTGAGCGCCAGGGGCAGCAGCCAGACCTTGGCACCCCGCTCCGCCTGGACCGCCGCGATGACCCCGGCGATGAGGCAGATCAGCACACCCAGGACCGACACCCACAGGGGCAGGGTCCAGGTGCTGTAGAGATGATCGTAGGAGCTGGCCTGGAACATGATGGGGTGCCCGGGGTGCGAGCCTGGTATCCTCGGGGTGGCCAAGTCCCAACCCCAGGCGCGAAGGGAGGGTTCCATGTCGGCCACGAGGTCTCGCACCCGCTGGTTGTTGATCCCGGTACTGCTGCTGGGCGCCCTCGCGGTGTTGCTGGCGCTGCTGCTGGTGGGAGGCTGGGCGGGCGTGTCCTTGAAGAGCGCGAGCGCGGTCTGGCCCCAGGGGCAGGGACCCCTCGACATGCCAGAGCCCGCCCTGCCCGTGGAGCCGGACGCCCGCATTCGGCTGGACACCCTGATGGAGCGGGTCCCCGAAGGCCTGGACACCTCCGCGCTGGGCACCGCCCTGCAGGGCGAGGGGCCCCCCGACCCCGGACTCGAGCTGCCCGATGAGCTCGGGCCGGCCCTCGAGGCCATGGATGCCCTGGTGGAGAGCTCGGGGTTGCAGATGGAGTCCTGGGGCCTGACCGACGAGGCCCCCCCCATCCTCGGCGTGCTGGCCGTGGCGCGCGCGCGTCTGGTGCGGGCCTGGCGCTATGCCGAGGCGGACCGTCCCGATGAGGCCCTGGCGGAGATGCTGCGCACGGCCCGGCTGGGGCTGCTGCTCGAGCTGGGAGGCGGCAACCTCCTGAGCGCCATGGTGGGCGTGGCCATCGGCGAGGAGGCCCTGGGCGAGCTGGTGGAGTTGGTGTCCTGGGAGCGCCCCCCCAGCGCCGCGATGTTGGCGGCCGCCAGCGCGGAGATCGAGGCCGCCTCGCTGCTGCCTTCTGGCCTCGAGAGCAGCATCCTGGGCGAGTGTGCCGGGGCCGAGGCCATGTACGATCAGATGCGCTGGTGGAGCCGCGAGCAGCTCTTCGCCACCACCGAGCCCGGCGCGGCGGCGGCTCCTGGTGAGCCCGTGGCGCCAGGCGGGCGGGAATGCTGCTTCCCCTTCTACGATGCAGATCGCACCATCCAGCTGGCCCGGCAGCGCTGCCGGCAGGCGGCGGCGCTGTCCTTGGCTCCCGGGTCCCAGCGTGTGTTCCCCGAGCCCGAGATCCTGGCGGCCACGGGCCCACTGGACGTGGGGCGCTGGCTCGACAACTCCGTCGGCCGCGTCCTGCTGGACGTCTCCACCCCCGGCTACGGCAGCTTCATGGCGCGGCTGGACCGGGTGCGCTCTCGGCGCGCCCTGGCGCTGGCTTGGCTGGCGGTGCTGCGCTGGCAGCGCGACCACCCCGATGCCGAGCCACCCGCCAGCCTCCAGGAGTTGGTGCCCGCCTACCTGATCCAGGTCCCCATCGACCCCTGGGACCAGGCCCCGGTTGCCTACGACCCGGGGGCTGGTGCTTTGTGGACCAGCCAGGGGGCGGGCCCTGACGGCGACGATGAGCTGCGGCTGGAGCTGGGGATGGCGTTCTGAGGCGGCCCTCGATCACCGCTGTCGGTGGTCCTGGGCTGTGGTGGACGGGGAGGTGGTGGGGATCAGCGGCGTGGTCTTCGATGGCAGATCATTGGAGACCGCGGGCAGGCGCTGATTCGTCGCCTCAGATCTCCGGCTGGAACTCGTAGGGCAGCTCGAGCTGGGGCTCTGGAGGCGGCTGGCCCAGGAAGTCCTTCCACAGGATGCCGGTCTCGGCGAGGACTGGGTCGGCCATCCAGATGGGCAGGCCGTTGCCCAGGGCCAGGGCGATGGCGTCGCTCGCCCGCAGGTCGATGCGGGTGCTGGTCTTGCCCTGGGCGAGGGTGGCCGTGGCGGTGAACACCTGCGACCTCAGGGCGTCGATGCGCACCTCGGTGAGCTCACCGCCCAGCTCGCGGATCACGGTGTCCACCAGATCGTGGGTCAGGGGCCGCTCGTAGCGACGCCGCTCCAGCCGCAGGGCGATGGAGAGGGCCTCGGTGGCGCCCACGGCGATGGGGATCACCACTGTGCGCTCGGTGTCGGCCAGCAGCACGGTGCCACCACCGTCGGCGGGCATCACGGTGACGACCTCGAGCTTGGAGAAGCCCTCGAGCGAACCCCCGGGGCTGGCGGTGGCGGCGGCCTCCTGGCTCCGGTCACGCCTGCCCGCCCAGGCCGGTGGAACCAGGAGCAGGGCGCAAGCCAGGGCGAGCAAGGTCGCGGGGTGGGCCATGGGAAGACCTCCTGGGTCCAGCGTAGTAGGGTTCGCACTACACCGTCCAGGAGGCATGATGCGCGCGCTGGTGCTCACCACCACCGGACCCCAGGTCCAGGACCATCCCGAGCCGCAGCCGGTTCCCGGGGAGGCCTTGCTGCGGCCCCTGCTCGCCGGGGTCTGCGCCACTGACCTCGAGCTGTGCCGCGGCTACATGGGCTTCAGTGGTGTGCTGGGCCATGAGCTGGTCGCCGAGGTCCTGCAGGCCGACGATCCGGCCTGGGTGGGGCGTCGGGTGGTGGGTGAGATCAACTGCCCCTGCGGCGCCTGTGCCAGCTGCCGGGCGGGGCGGCCCACCCACTGTCCCCAGCGCACGGTCCTGGGCATCGACGGACGTGACGGCGCCTTCGCCGAGCGTGTCTCGCTGCCACTGGGCAACCTGCACCCGGTCCCAGAGGGGGTGAGCGACGAGGCCGCGGTCTTCGTCGAGCCCCTGGCCGCGGCCTGCCAGGTGCTGGAGCAGCTGCACCTGCGCCCCACGGATCGGGTGGTGGTGATGGGCGCGGGTCGGCTCGGCCAGCTCGTGGCGCGGGTGCTCGCGCTGACCGGCGCCCGGGTCCAGGCTGTGGACCTGCAGGCGGATCGCCTGGCCATGCTGCCGGCGGGCATCGAGCGTGTGCTCGCAGCTGACGCCCCAGCCCTGGCGGGCGCCGATGTGGTGGTGGAGTGCTCCGGCCACCGGGATGGCCTGGCCCTGTCCAGCTCCCTGGTGCGCCCCCGTGGTGCGCTGGTGCTCAAGACCACCGTGGCCGATCCCGCCGCTCCCCCGGTGGTGCCCTGGGTGATCGACGAGATCACCGTGCTGGGGTCCCGCTGTGGGCCCTTCGCGCCAGCCTTGCGCCTGCTGGAGGCGGGGCTGGTGGATCCGCGGCCCCTGATCTCCGCCACGTTGCCCCTCGCGCAGGGGCTGCAGGCCTTGGTGCTGGCCGCCCAGCCCGATACGCTCAAGGTCCTGCTTCGCCCCTGACTCCTGACAGTGGAGCTGCCATGCGCGCCCTCACCCTCGCTCTGCCCCTCGGCTTCCTGCTCGCCTGCGGCCCCTCCGAGGAGAAGCAGGAGGATCTGGGACAGGACATCTCCAAGGCCTACTCCTCCTCGGTCTGTCGTCTCTATTCTGACGAGACCTGTGTCCAGAACCAGAGCGACAGCTGCGGCTTCAGCATCAGCTTCGACAGCCGGGGGGACTGCTCCACCTTCATGTGGTGGGGCTTCTTGTCCTGCGGCGACGGTGTGTTCCAGGCCCTGTGGGAGAACGAGGACACCGTCCAGGCCTGCATCGACGAGATGGACGCGGTGGACTGCGCCAGCGACGATATCTGCCCGGAGTCTGGCGGCTCGGCCTTCGTCAACGGCGCCTGCGCGGAGGTCGATGGGCTGATGGCCGAGTTCTGCGACGGCGACACGGGGCTGTAGCACCCGGCCGGGGGCTCAGATCCTGCGGGTCACCGGCACCCACAGCAGGGCGAGCTCTTCGAGGCGGACGTCCGACTTCTCGAGGCGCACCTCGCGCTGCTCGATGGTGTCGAGCTTGGCCTCCTCGTCGGCCCGCAGGTCTTCGAGCTTCTCCTGCAGCTCGGCCTGGATGTCCTGCACCTGCCCGGCCAGCTCCTCGAGCTCCTGCTCGAGGGTGGTGACCCGCTGGGCAGCGGTGGAGGCCATGCGGCGCTTGGTGACCGCGCTGCCCAGGCTGCGCCGCCTGCCCCCGAAGAAGGACAGCAGGGTCTCGCCGACGTTGACGGCCTCGGCCACCCGGCGGGACTGCAGCACGCCCTGCTGCTCCACCAGCTTGGCCTCCTTGGACGCCATCCGGGTCTGCAGGCGATCCACCTTCTTCTCGTAGGCCTCACGCAGCTTCTCGGCCGCGGCGTCGAGGCTCTCCTCGATGGCGCGCTGGCAGCGCTCCCGGAAGTCGTCCTGGGTCTCCCCGGGCTTGCCGTAGAGCTTCAGATCGGGGGCGACGAACATGCCGCGGGTCTCGCCGCGGTAGATGTCGTCGGTGGCGCTGGTGGCGAAGCGCTTCCACTCGGCGGCCTCGTCCAGCCACGCGGGCAGCGGTGCGAAGCGCGCCCGGGGCTCTGCGGTGGGGACCAGATCCCGCTCGTCCAGGCGGATGGCGGCCGGCTCGCCGGGCCGGTCGGTGCCCAGGGGGAACCACAGGCGGCTGACCGTCTCGTCGATCACGAAGCCCAAGCGCTCCTCGTCGAAGCGCAGCTGGAAGCGCGCGAGCACCGCGGGACGGTAGACCGGGGCTGCATCGGCTGGCGCCGGCTGGGCCACCGCCGCGAAGTGCTCGGCCAGCCGGGCGGAGAAGACCACCCGGGGGTCCAGGAAGCGGCTGGGGGCGTCCACAGGAGGAGGCGCGCTGAGCAAGCCGTCGTCGGGCGGGGCAGGTGGAGGGGGTGCGGTGGGCGGGCTGCCTCCAGGCACGGCCTGAGTGGGTGCCTCGGCCGCTCGGTCGCCGACCAGCCGGGTGACGTCGTGGCGGGTGAAGGGGCCCCGCAGGTAGCACATGGCGTGGCGGCTCTGCAGCACGACGGGCTCGCCGCGGCCAGGCTGGATCACCAGGAAGTGCCGCTTGTCCAGCCCGGCCACCTGGGCGTCGAGCTCACGATTGCCCAGGCCCTTGAGGAGCCGGTCCCGGTCCTGCGGCGTCGACAGCCGGCCGATGCACCACAGGCCGGCGTTGGACAGGGCCTTGTAGTCGAGATCCACGGGGTTCTGGGTGCTCAGCACCACGCCCAGGCCCACGGCCCGCGCCTGCTTCATCATGGCCAGCAGGGGCCCCTTGGAGGGGGGCTGGTGGGGGTGGGGCGGCATGTAGCCCGCCACCTCGTCGAAGAAGACCAGGGCCCGGAGGCGCTCGGTGCCAGGCTGAGCCCGGCTCCACGCCTGCACCCGGCCCAGCAGCAGCGCCACGAAGAACTGGCGCTGGGACTCGTCCAGGTGGGCCAGGTTGAACACGTGTACCGGGGTGCGGTCGGGTGCCGGGGCGAGCAGGCGCTCGATGTCCAGATCGACCCCCCGGCCCCAGGCCTCGAAGCCTGGCGAGGCCAGCACGGTGTTCAGGGCGACGGCCAGCTTCATGCGCTTGTCGGGGTCGAAGTAGCGATCCAGCGGGAAGACGCCGACCTTCTCGAAGGGCGGGTCCACCAGGCGCAGCACCAGGCTCTCGAGATCCAGGTCCTCACCGAGGCCCCAGGCCTCATCCACGATGCGGGACAGCACCACGTGGGCGGGGTCGCGCAGTGGATCGCTCTGCTGCCCCACCAGGCCGAGCAAGCCCCCCACCAGGTCCGCCACAAGCTCGCGCCGTGCGTCGGCGTCCTCGAGCACGCTGGCTGGAGGTCGGCGCAGGGAGCCGATGGCGTCCACAGGGATGCCCGCCTCGGAGCCGGGGGTGTAGACCCGCAGATCCATGCGCCCCGCCAGGCGAGCGGTGTCCTGGACCCCCAGGTTCCAGCGCGCCAGCCCGGCCTTCCAGCGCAGGCTGAGGGCCATGGGGTCCTCCTCTGCGGCCCAGGGGGCGAACTCCTCGGGGGCCAACCCAGGGAAGACCAGCCCCAGGTTGCCCAGGTCGCCCTTGGGGTCGATGGCGATGATGGGGACCCCGGCCAACACCAGCTCCTCGAGCAGGACCAGGGACAGCCCGGTCTTGCCGCTGCCGGTCATGCCCACCACCACGCCGTGGGTGCGCAGGCGGGATGGATCGAGCAGGAAGGGGGCGTCCGCGTTGGTCTGGCGGCCCAGGTGCAGGGTCTGGCTCATGATCGGCTCCCGAGGTGAGGGGAATGGTCCTGCCTCGATTAGCCGCTTGCGTGGAAGCGGCAATCTCCACCTTCTTTCACGCCAGGGCGCTGGTTGCCCCCCCGGGCCGCTACGAACGCATCCCTCTCAGAGATGCTGGCCATGGCCGCCGAGCTTCGCAAGAAGCCTCAATTCCTGTGATGCCTATACCGAGCGTTCTTCAGGAAGCTCTTGGGTCGCAGATGACCATGCCGCCCCGTATGGAGGAAGCATCACACTCGATCCGGTTCGCTCTCGACGGGATTCATGGGGTCTCCGGTTCGGGCTGGCCGGCCCCTTTGGTCTTTATGTGTAAACGTTCGCACCTTATGACGCACAAATCATCGATGCGGCCTTGGCACAGCCGCTCAGAGAGTCTAATGGGTGTTGTCCGCCGGCATGGTGTGCTCGGCGGAAGCAACGAGCAATCTCAAGGAGAATCTAATGAACAAGAAGGAAATGGCAGCCAAGCTCGCCAAGCAGTCCGGCCTCACCCAGGCCAAGGCCCTCGAGGTCATCACCCTGATCTTCGACGCCACCCCGCGCCACGGCATCATCGCGGTTGAGCTGGACGCCGGCCGCAAGGTCACCATTCCTGGCTTCGGGACCTTCGGGACCCGCAAGCGCTCCGCTCGCACGGGGACCAACCCCTCCACCCGCGAGAAGATCGAGATCGCCGCCAAGACCTACCCGTACTTCCGTCCTGGCAAGACCCTCAAGGAGCGCGTCGAGGAGTAGACCTCCACGCGAGAAGGGCCCGCACCCCCTCGGGGCGCGGGCTTTTTTTTTGTCTCGGGATCGGCAGCCTTCGGCATCCCCAGCCGGCGCCCCCGCTCGTTTCGGCGTCGGAGGAGGGTTAGTCCGCGGGGCATGGAAAACACCCCCTCCACCGACAACCCGCCCATCGACGACACCCGCGTGGTGCGCGCTGGGCGCATCGTGGACCTCCTGGGTCAGGCCATGCTCCCTGTGGGTGTGGGCGGCCTGGTGGGCTTCTATCTGGCCGATCAGGGCATGCGCTTGATCCCCGAGTTGCTCGAGCTCACCTTGGGTTGGACCATGCTGGCCCTGGTGTTCATCGCGGGCGGAAAGCTGTTGCGGGGCAGGCTGGTCACCGTCTCGCCCCAGGGCGTGCGCCTGCGCAAGCGGGTGGTCTTCGTGCTCGTGCTCATGGCCCTCGGTCTGGGTGGGCGCCTGGTGATGCACTACCAGCAGGAGCCCTCACCCCTCACCCAGCTCTCCCGGGGCGACTTCGAGCAGGCCTTCGATCTGGACGCTCAGGCCTACCAGCAGCACGCGCTGGGGATGGAGCGCCTGCTGCGCGAGCTCGAGGCCCGCGGTGTGCCCGCGCCGGGCAAGGTCGACGCGCTGACGGCCGAGGACGAGGCCTTGCTCCTCGAGAGCTTCGCCGCCCTGGTGGACTACGCCGTGGCCCTGGACGCCATCCGGGTGTTCTGGGAGGACTGGTACCGCTTCGATCCCTCTCGGGTGGAGCGCCGCTACCACATGCGCGCCTACCTGCTGACCTACGCGGCCGAGCTGGCCCTGTACGAGAAGGCGTCCCGCTTCAGCCAGCGGGTGCTGGCCAACCCCAGCGCCAAGAAGTTCCTGGACGTGCCCCACCCCAGCCACAACCTGCCCGAGAACAGCTTCAGCCACCTGCGGGAGGAGCTGTTGGGTGCCCGAGACCAGGCCCGGGTGGTGGCGGGCGAGCGCTACCTGGACGTCCTGGCCAAGGGCCTGGGCGGCCGCGGTGAGGCCAGGGAGCTCGACGTCGACTGGCTGTGGAGCGCCTGCGAGGACCACCTGCGGGTCATCGAGGCCGTGGCCCCCATCGATCGTGCGGAGCTGACCGTGCGGGCCGACGCCCAGATCCTGAAGCGCTCTGTGCGCCGGGTGTGGTTCCCGGTCCAGAAGGAGACCGCTGACTGGATGGGCGACGTGCGAGTGCGTCGTGTCGGCTGGTACCTCATCCCCGCTGAGCAGCAGGAGCAGGCTGCGGCCCTGCTGCGCCCGGGCGACATCATGGTCTCCCGCAAGAACTGGTACCTGAGCAATGTGGGCCTGCCGGGGTTCTGGCCCCACGCCATCCTCTACCTGGGGGCCCCCGACGAGCTCGAGGCCTGGTCCGACGACCCGGAGATCCTGGACTGGATCGAGCTGACCACCGGCGAGCGCGACAGCTTCCCTCGCTTCCTCGAGGCGCACTTCCCCACCGCCTGGCTGCGCTACCGGCTGGGGCTCGAGGGCGAGGTCAATCGGGTGATCGAGGCCATCGGCGAGGGCGTGGTCTTCAACACCATGGGCCACGTCAGCGGCGACTACCTGGCCGCCGTCCGTCCGCGCCTGGACAAGGTGGCCAAGGCCCAGGCCATCACCGAGGCTTTCTCCCACTGGGGCAAGCCCTACGACTTCGACTTCGACTTCGCCACGGACCACACCCTGGTCTGCACCGAGCTGGTCTGGCGCGCCTACCGACCGTCCGAGGGCAAGCTGGGCCTGGATCTGCCCATGGCTCGGGTGGCGGGCCGGGTCACCTTGCCTGCCAACTTGATGGTCAAGCACTTCAGCGAGAGCCTGGCTGGGGAAGACTCCCCCTACGACTTCGTGTTCTTCATCGACGCGGTCGAGAAGGAACAGCGCACCTTCTTCTCGGACCAGGCTGCGTTCGAGGCCAGCTGGGCGCGCACCAAGTGGGACATCGCTCAGCAGTGATCAGGGCGCGCTGCACTGGCCGCTGTTGTTGCGGCCCCAGCACTGGATCAGCCCGTCGCCGTCGATGCCGCAGCTGTGAAGGCTACCGGCGGAGACTTCGCTGAAGGCGCCCTCGGGGGCGGAGGACTGGTCGTAGTAGTCCGAGCCCCAGCAGCGAGCGTCGCCCGCCGCGGTCACCCCGCAGCTGTGGGCCTGGCCCGCGCTGATGCGCACCCAGCTGTCAGTGGGTGGGCTGGACTCACCGTCATCGTCGCTGCCCCAACACTGGGCGCCGCCGTCGGCGTCGATGGCGCAGCTGTGGAAGTGGCCCGAGTCCACGGTGGTGAAGATCCCCGCGGGGGGCGTGGCCTCGCCGTGGTCGTTCATGCCCCAGCACTGGATGGCGCCGTGGGCGTCGATGGCGCAGCTGTGGTAGTCGCCGGCGCTCACGGCAACGAACACGCCGTCGGGGGCGGAGACCTGGCCGTAGCTGTCGTCACCCCAGCACTGGATGGAGCCGGTGCTGCTTAGGGCACAGCTGTGATCCCAGCCCGCGCGCACCATGGTGAAGCTGCCGCTGGGTGGGGGGCTGGCCTGGCCGCTGCTGTCGTCACCCCAGCAGGCCAGCGCGCCGTCGGTGCCCACGGCGCAGGTGTGGGCTTGGCCCGCGGCCACGTCGCTGTAGCTCCCGGAGGGTGAGGGGGCCTGGCCGTAGCTGTCGTCGCCCCAGCAGACCACGAAGCCTGCGGTGTCCAGGCTGCAGCTGTGCTCGCCACCGGCCACCACCAGGACCTTGGCCTCGGGGGGCCAGGTGCAGCGGAAGCTGTGGGGTCCGCGCTGCCAGGGGTCGGCATAGCAGCGGAAGGAGACCCGGAGCGGGTTGTCGTCGTTGCAGAAGCTGCCGCCCCGGCTGACCCGGTACTCGGGCTCGTCCCCGCCGTAGGGGCTGGTGGCGGGACCCTGGGGATCGACGCTGTCCCCGTTGTCGATGGCCCACTGGTAGTGGTCGGGGTCGTAGAAGTCGGCGACCCACTCGTCGGCGTTGCCCGCCATCTCCCACAGGGTGACGCCGGCGTCCCAGGCGGTGACGCCCTCGGGGTAGGACTCCACCTCGATCACGTCCCCCTCCTCGTTGTTGTAGTTGACGGGGACGGGGTCCAGGGACGCGGGCAGCTCGTCGCCCCAGGGGAACTGGTAGTTGGGACCGTCGTAGGGACCGCGGGCTGCGGCCTCCCACTGGGCCTCGGTGGGCAGAGCGCCCCCGGCCCAGGCGCAGTAGGCTTGGGCGTCGTACCAGGTCACCCCCACCGCGGGCTTGTCCGCCCAGCCGTGGAGGGCGGTGTAGCTGCCGTCGATCGCTCCCTGGATGGACATGCTGGCGGAGTAGTGGCCGTCCGCGCCGCCCTGGGCCGTCAGGAAGGCTGCGTATGCGGCGGTGGTGGTCTCGAAGCTGTCCAGCTGGAAAGCCGAGAGGGACACCTGGCGCTCGGGCTCGATCTCCGGCCACGGGGTGCTGCCCGCCTCCCGGCCCACCAGGTAGTCGTCGGCGGGCATCAGGGTGGGGTCGGTGACCACCAGGGCGGTGCTGGTGGTGAAGGTGTTGCTGCCGTCGCTGACCTCGAGCCACACCGCGTAGGCGCCGCGGCGGCTGTAGGCGTGGGAGGTGGCCTTTTCGGTGGTGGCGGTGGTCCATCCGTCGCCCTCGCCGAAGTCCCAGCGCACCACGAGATCCGCCACGGCCGTGGCGTTGTCGCCGCACTCGACGGCCTCGAAGCCGAAGCGCTCGCCCTTGGGGCGGGTGGTGGGCGCGCGGCTGATGCTGCACCAGGGGGCCTCGGTGTTGGTGGTGGTGCCGGTGACCACGTTGCTGCCCGAGGCGATGCCCCACTCGTCTTCGACATAGACCCGGTAGTAGTAGGTGGTGTTGGGGATCAGGCCGGTGTCGAGGAAGTCGATCATGCCGACGTCGTTGGCGGTGTGCACCAGGCTCGCGCCCTGATCCACGGCCTCTTGTTCGGCCCGGTACAGGCGGTATGCGCCGAAGTCGGCGGCCTGGCTCTGGGACCAGCTGAGGATCATGGTGGTGCCGGTGATGTCGCTGGGGTCCTCGAGGATCACCGCGCTGGGGGAGGCGTCGTACTCGGTGCTGCCGCTGACCTCGTTGCTCGCGGCGCTGTCGCCCGCGGAGTTGTAGACCCAGACGCGGTAGTAGTAGGTCTGGTAGCTGCCCAGCCCGGTGTCCTGGAAGACGATCTCCTCGGGGTCCTCGGAGTTCAGCACCAGGGTGTCCTCGGTGGAGACGCCCGAGCTGTCGGCCCGGTACAGCTCGTAGCGGTCGAAGCTGGACAGCCGGCTCTCGGTCCAGCTCAGGGTCATGGCGTCCTGCTGGATGTCGTAGGGCAGGCCCAGCAGCACGGGTTCGGCCAGCTCCACGGTCTGCAGCTTCTCCTTGCAGCCCCACAGGGCGGGAGCGCTGAGTATGGCGAGGGCGAAGAGAGGGTTCAGTGCGCGCACAGACCACCCGGAGAGAAGGGGACCTTGCCAGCGTACTCCGGACAGGGGGACTTGTGAATGTACGAATGCGGTGCGGGCGGCGTTGCCGGTCCCTGGCGCCTGTGGAACACTGGGGCGCCTGGAGGTCGGTACGTGTCGTCACTCAGCTTCGCCGGACCCGCCCTGTTCACCTTGACCCTGTGGGCTGGAACCGCGGCGGCCACGCCCGAGCCACCGGTCCTGATCTCCCCGGAAGCCGGCGCCCTGGTGGGGGCCGAGGTGCAGCTGGAGATCTCGGTGGAGGACCCCAGCGGGGGTGCCCTGGACCTGGGCATCTTCATCCGGCCGGCGCTGGACGAGCTGCAGCCCTTCCGGCTGGTGGTGCTCCCGGACACCCAGTTCTACACCGAGGCCGCCACGATCGGGTCCAGCGGCGATGTCTTCGGCATGCAGGTGGACTGGATCCTCGACCACGACCACGAGCACGAGCTGGGCTTCGTGTCCCACGTCGGGGACGTGGTGCAGGACTGGGACGACGAAGGGCAGTGGGAGGTGGCAGATCGCGCGCTGTCGGAGCTCGACGGCGTCGTGCCCTGGGCCGTGGCCTGGGGAAACCACGACCACCCGCCCAACGCCACCGACCCGGGCTGGTCCGACATGCTGCTGGACGAGCGCTTCCCGGCCTCACGCTTCGAGACGGATCCCTGGTGGGGCGGCAGCACCCCCGACGGAACCAGCTGGAACAGCTGGCAGGAGCTCAGCATGGGCGGCCTGCCGGTGCTGATGCTGCACCTGATGTTCGAGCCCGAACAGGACGTGCTGGCCTGGGCGGCCGGGATCGTCGAGGCGTACCCAGAGCACTTCGTGGTCGTGGTCACCCACTCCTTCCTGGATGCCGACGGGGCCTGGGCTTCCCAACAGAGCTTCAGCTCCGTGGACCTCTGGGACGCCCTGGTGGCGCCCTACCCCCAGGTGCGGCTGGTGATCAGCGGCCACTTCCCCGGGGAAGCCCACCGCAGCGACACGGTGGACGGGCAGCCTGTGCACCAGCTGCTCACCTGCTTCCATGGGCACGCGAACCTGGGTGACGGCTTCCTGCGGGTGCTGGACCTCGATCCGGCCGCGGGGACGCTGCGGGCCAGCACCTACAGCCCCTGGCTCGACGTCTGGGACCAGGACGAGGACAGCGCCTTCGAGCTGCCGCTGCCCACGCTGCCGCTAGCTTGGTGGGCCGAGCGGCAGGGGGTGGCCAGCGGGGAGACCGTGGTGGAGACCTGGAGCCCCGCCACCACGGGGCAGTGGGAGTGGTGGGTGGAGGCCACGGACGCAGCTGGCGAGACCGTGCGCAGCGAAGTCCGGCGCTTCGAGGTGGATGCGGACGCCCCTGTGGTCGATGGCGTGGTGCTGAGCGAGATCGGGGCGGACTCCGTGGTGATCGCCTGGACGACCGACGAGCCGGCCGACAGCCGCGTGGAGCTGGGGGAAGACGCCAGCTACGGCCAGGTGAAGCTGGACGAGGCTGCGAGCACCGAGCATCGGGTGGCGGTGGGGGGCCTGGAGCCCGGCGCGCGCTACCACTTCAGGGTGGGCTCCCAGGACCTGGTGGGCAACCTGGCGTTCAGCGATGACGCGAGCTTCGAGCTGGCGGCACCCGGCGACTCGGGGCTCCCGCTGGACAGCGCCGAGCCCGAAGACACCGGCCCGACGACCGCGCCGGAGGGTTGTGGCTGCACCGCCAGACCGCCCACCCGTGGAGCGTGGATGTGGGCCCTGCTGCTGGGATCGGGCGTGGCCGTGATGGTGTGTCGGCGTCGTTCCGGTATGATGCGCGGCTGACCCCCACCACCCCGGGAGCGCCATGTCCCTGCCTCGGGTCTCGCCTGTGATGCGGCGACTCAGGGAGGAGCTCCCCTTCGTGCTGGGCTGTCTGGTGGCATGCGGGCTCCTGGCACGACCAGGGATGGTCTTCTTCGGTCAGGCCTGTGGCTCCGACTGGCCCACCTACTTGGAGAACGCGGCCCGGCTGTGGCATCCGGAGCGGACCGAGCTGGTCTACCAGGACTGGCGCAAGCCCCTGCATGCGCTCCTGGTCGGACTGGCGGGGGAGCCGCTGGGCTATGTCCGCGGCGCCCAGTGGCTCACGCTGGTTGCCACCGTGGCCACGGTGCTCGGGGCAGGGCTGCTGGGGCGGTCCCTGGGCAGCCGCACCGTGGGGGTGCTCGCGGCGCTCGTGGTGGCCCTGTTGCCCAGCCTGGAGCAGAGCGGGCGTTGGGTGAACCTCTACCCGCTGCTGGCTGGTCTTGGGGCCCTGGCCCTGGGCCTGGCGGCGGCCTGCCTGCGCTGGCCGCGCTGGGAGCTGGGTGGGCTGGCCGGGCTGGCGGGGGGCTTGGCCTGGGCCTGCGACGATCGAGGCGTGGGGCCCCTGGTCCTCTCCCTGCTGGCCGTGCTGGCGGCGGTGGTGACCGTGCGGTCCAAGGGCTGGTGGGCCGCGGCGATCCTGGCGGCGGCCCTGGTGGGCGCGGGGGCTGGATGGGGCCTGGATCAGGGGCTGCAGGCCCGGCTGGGTCTCACCACGCGGTCACTGCAGCAGCAGGTGGCGGTGCAGTCCGAGGTCTCCATGGGGCCCAACGTTCCTGTGGCGGTGCGCCAAGCCTGTGCGCCAGAGCGCCTGGAGAGTCTCGGAGGCCTGCGGTTCGGCCGGGACTGCGCCCGGGAGCTGTTGCCCCACAACTGGGCCGAGCTGGTCAGCTTCGAGGCGCTGCCTCCCCCCTGGTGGCTGCTCCTGCTGCTCCCAGCGCTGCTGCCTGCGCGCTGGGGGCGTCGCTCGTCCGCGGGGGTCGCCCTGCTGCTGGGGGGCAGCGCGGCGGCCCTGGTGGCCGGCATGGCGGTGGTGGCCTACCCCGAGCGCTACGCGCTGCTGCAGCTGGTGGCCATGGCGGCCCTGCTGCCTGTGGGGCTCGAGCGCCTGGTGGAGCGGCTGGTCCCCATGGGATCCCCGCGGCTGGGCGGGCGTGTGGCGCTGGTCGTCGCGGTGCTGGTGGTGATGGGCTGGGTCTGGCCGCGGTTCTGGCCTGTGAGCCGGACGCCAGCAGCGTTCTGCCGGGAGGCGGGCATCCCCATCGCTGGCCTGGAGCCTGAACGCCAGGCTGTCCTGGCCTGGATGCGGCGATCCCTGCAGCCCAAGGATCTGCTGTTGGACTGTTCGAACTCCTCCTTCGACGAGCTGGCGCTGCCTCGACGGCTGCCCCTGCGCGAGGCCCGCCCGGGTGGCGACACCTGCTCCCGCTGGGTGCGATCGCCCCCGGTCGTGGAGGGCACCGTCTGGTTGGTCACCACGGTGGACCAGGTCGGGCTCGCGGCGATGCTGCCGGAGAGCGAGGAGGAGCTGTCCGGGCTGGGCTGGACCCTGGAGCCGCTACCAGAGGTCAGCGAAGAGGCTGGTGGGGTCCTGCGGCTCTGGCACCGCTAGCAGTCGCTCGTGGACCCCGGCTGGAGTGTCGGGCTGGGGCGCATGGGGGGTGGGGTCGGCGGAGGGCTGCCCGTCGACCGTCACCTCGGGCCTGGTACAGGAGGCGAGGGCGAGGGTGAGGACCAGGGGGCGGATGGGGTGCGTCGGAGCTCCGGGGTGGCGCCAGGAATCTATCCATCGCCGCGGCCCGTCAGCGCAAGGTCACCCGTGCCCCGTGCCAGAAGTAGAGCATCAGGTTGTCGGTGAACTTGGAGCGCGACACCAGGAACTTGGACTGGGCGTCCTTGCCGTCGTCTTCCCAGGACAAGCGGTCGCCCTTGAAGTTCATCATCCACGAGCCGTCGGGCTCCTTCCAGAACGAGCCGTTGAAGCCGGTGCTGAAGTGGAAGTTGAAGCCCGGCCCTTGCTCGCGGCGGGCGAACAGGGCGCTGACACCGTCGTCGTAGTGTACCTCGTAGGCGGTGGCGGGCTCGACCCCCAGCTCGATGGCCTGTCCCTTGGTGTAGAAGCGCACGATGCGGGTGGGGGACCTGTCGAAGACCAGCTCGGGGGCGGCGGCGTCGTCTTCCCACTCGAGGTGGAAGTAGGGATGCCAGTCCACCGCGCCGGTGGTCTCTTCCTCGAGCACGATGCTGCCCAGCAGCTGCACCTTGTAGGCGACTCGCTGGTCCTTGAGGCTGACCAGGGTGAAGTTCTCGGGGTCGAGCTCGATGCGCAGCTTGCCCCCGCTGAACAGGACATGGAAGCGCTTGGTGCCGAAGTCCACCTCGGTGGCATGGCCCAGGGGCATCATGATGCGGGGGATGGATACCAGGCCAGCACAGGGGTGGTTGGGCAGCACGGGGGCTCCGGGGGGCACGAGTCAGGGTGGCTGAGGAGATTCTACCTTCGACGGCGCCGCAGCGTCAGGGGCAGGATGCCCACCAAGGCCAACATGCCTGGAGGCAGGGCCATGGGGGTGGGGGCGCTGGTGCAGCCCAGGCTGCCGTCACAGTCGAAGCGGTCGTCGTACCAGGCCTCGGCGCCGTCGCGGTCCACCCAGGCCACCCGGAAGTCGTAGGGGCCGCGTCCTGGGCAGCTGACCTCCTGCTCGAAGATCCGGTAGGTGACCAGCTCACCATCGATCTCGATGTCCTGGCTGCCCTGGACCTCCCAGTGGGTGCCGATGATGGACCAGCCATCGTCGAGCTCGACCTGCACGGCCAGAGCCCGGTCGTAGTCGGAGACTTCGCCGCAGGCGCCCAGGAAGCTGGCCAGGACGTGGCTGCCGTCGGGATCGAGCTCCATGCTGCCGCGCTGCTCGCAGGGGATCAGGCCAGCGTGGGCCGGGGAGGCCAGGCACAGGGTGAGCAGGGCTGTGGCGAGGATGGGCATGGGCACATCCTATCGCGGAACGCCCGGGGAACCGATGCGCGGCGTCAGCGTCCAAGGGTGGGGCTCGTTCGTCGCCACGGCCCTCGGGAGTGTCCATGCACCGTCTCCTCTGGTCCGCGTTGCTCGCCTGTGGCGCTGCGGATCTGCAGCCCTCGCCACCCTCCGATCTGCCTGTCTACCACGTCGGTGTGTCCAGCATCCCCCAAGCCGACGGCTTCGACTTCCCGGTAGGGCCTCCCGACGCCCAGGGCTACTACGACGCCCAGCCCTTCGGCGGGCCTCACGCGCACCTGGGCTCGGACTGGAACGGCAACGGTGGCAGCGACACCGACCTGGGAGATCCCATCCACGCGGTGGCCAATGGCCTGGTCACCGGCGCCTACGATCATGGAGGGGGCTGGGGAGGCGTGGTGATGGTGGCCCATCGCGTCCCCGATCCGAGCGGGGGAGAAGACCGGCTCGTGGAGAGCCTGTACGCCCACCTCGAGCGCATCGACGTGGCGGTGGGCGATGCGGTCGCTCGCGGCGATCAGCTCGGCGCCATGGGCAATGTAGGAGGGCTGTACCTGGCCCACCTGCACTTCGAGATCCGCGCCCGCGTCGGCGCGCCCATCGGCGGGGGCTATGGCGATCCGGGCATCACCTACCTGGACCCCACGGCGTTCATCCAGGAGCATCGGCCGCGATGAAGCTGGTTCGAGGGGCGCGCGCTGAATAGCTGGCATGCCTCGGCGCACTTCGGTGCGCGGCCCCGCGAGGTTCCCCCATGTCTCTGCTCTCCAAGCTCCCCCGGCGCGGCGCCCAGCTGGTGCTGTCTCCGGTGGTCGGCCAGATCGTGCGCACGCTGGTGGCCGACGCCGCTGGCAGCGAGTCCACCCTGGACGAGTCCGCGCTGGCCGCGACCGCCGATGCCATGCGTGGCCGCATCGCCATCATGCCTCGCTTCCTGGGGCTGCCCATGGCCGGCGCCACCGTGTTCTTCGATCTGTCCGGCGTCGCCACCGCGGGCCGGCCCTTCCGCTTCCAGAGCGCCGCCCAGCGCGCGCGCCAGGTGGCGCTGTGGCGCAAGGCGCCGGTGTCCTTCTGCCAGGACTTCCTCGAGTTCTACGGCAAGATGGCCACCTTCGTGTACTTCTCCGAGCTGAACCCCGAGCACGAGGGTCACTGATCATGCGCGGCACCCTGCACGACTGCCAGATCCTCGTCATCGGCTCCGGCCCTGGCGGCGCCACCACCGCAGCTCTCCTGGCCGAAGCGGGCCACGACGTCCTGATGGTCGAAGAAGGCGGCCACTTCGTCCACGACTCGGCCCCGGCCTACTCCATGGCCGAGATGGACCAGAAGTATCGCAACGGGGGCCTCACCCCCGCCTTCGGCCAGACCAAGGTCACCTATGTCGAGGGCCGCTGTGTGGGCGGCGGCAGCGAGATCAACGCGGCCCTGGCCCACCCGCCCATGGCCTCCACCCTGGAAGACTGGCGCCAGCGCTTCCGCATCGACCAGTTCGGGCTCGAGCCCCTGGGGTCCCACTTCGAGGCGGTGGAGCGGGAGTGCTCCGTGGCTTCGATGCCCGGTGGCCTGGACCCCGCGTCCATGGTCATCAAGCAGGGCGCCGACCAGCTGGGCTGGGCCTCCAGCGAGGTCCAGCGTTTCTGGCAGTACCCCAGCGACGGCGCCGGCAAGGGCCTGCGCCAGTCCATGACCGTCACGCTGGTGCCCCGCTTGCTGGCGGCCGGGGGGCGGCTGCTGCCCCTCACCAGCGTACACAAGCTGCGCTTCCGCGGCGGTCGCGCGGTCGAGGCCAGCGCCACCACCCGGCACGCCGACGGTCGGCGGGAGCGGGTTCGCATCCGCTTCGACAAGGTCTTCGTCTGCGGCGGACCCACTCAGTCCCCCCTGGTCCTGCGCCGCAGCGGCATCCGCGGCAAGGTCGGCGATGGCCTGCGCCTGCACCCCATGGTGCGCGTGGCCGCGCGCTTCGACCGCGAGGTCAACGACCCGGCGGCGGGCGTGCCCGTGCAGCAGGTGGTGGAGTTCAAGCCCGACCTCACCCTGGGTTGCTCCCACGCGGCGCTGCCCCACCTGGTCATGTGGCTGGGGGGAGAGGTTGAAGACCGCGAGGCCAAGCTCGAGGCCTGGCCCAAGATCGCCTTGTTCTACGTCCTGGTCACCGGCAAGGGCAAGGGCAAGGTGCGCAACATCCCGGGCTTCGACGAGTCCTTCACCTCCTACCCCTGCGGCGACGACGATCTGGCCTCCCTGGGGCAGGGGCTGCATCGCCTTGGCACCATGCTGTTCCAGGCGGGCGCGGTGGAGCTGTTCAATCCCCTGCCAGGGCGGCCCTCCATCACCCGGCCCGATCAGCTCGAGCAGCTGCGCACGGGGTTGCCCCACGGCCAGCTCACCATCTCCACCATCCACCTGTTCGGCACCTGCCCCATGGGTGAAGACCGCAGCCGCTGCGTGGTCGACTCCTGGGGCAAGCTCCACGGGGCCGCCAACATCTGGGTCAACGACGCCAGCATCCTGCCGGACTGCACCGGCGTGAACCCCCAGCTCACCCTCATGGCCGTGGCCCGGCGCAACGTGGCCCACTGGCTGGACGGCTAGGTGGCACGGTTCGGGCTGGCGCTGTGGGTATCGCTCGCGGCCGGGTGTGATCTGGTTCAGCGCTCGCCGCTGGACAGCACGCCGTGGGACAGCGCGCCCGGCACCACCGACTCCGAGACCACCGAGCAGATCTTCCCAGGCTGGCCCGTGGTGGTCATCAACGAGTTCATGGCCGAGAACCGCACTGGCGCCGCCGATGGCACCGGCGCGCACCCCGACTGGATCGAGCTGTTCAATCCCAGCGCCGAGCCGGTGGACCTGAACGGCTGGACCATCACCGACGACCACAACGATCCCGGCCGTCACCGCCTCGAGCAGCTCAGCGTCCCCGCCTGGGGCCGGCTGCTGCTGTGGGCCGATGGCGACCCCTCCCTGGGGCCGGACCACCTGGGGTTCTCCCTGGCGCTCGAGGGCGAGCAGATCGGCCTGTACGCTCCCACCGGCCTGCCCGTGGACGGGCTGAGCTACGGCCAGCAGGCCCCGGACCACGCCGCGGCCCGGGTGTTGGACGGCGACGCCGAGTGGATCATCACGGCCAACCCCAGCCCTGGGGTCTTCAACGGCGGCACCGGCAAGGGCTGGGGTCAGGCCTGGCCCGAGCCTCCGGAGCCCTGCGTGTTGGTGTCCGACCTGACGGAGATCAACTACCTCGAGGGCGATGGGGTGAGCCTGGCGCCACGCTGCCGTGGTGAGCTCGGCGCGGCCGCGCTCCTCGAGCCCGTGACGCTGCCATCGGGCGCGAGCTGGGACGGCTCCAGCTTCACCTGGCCCACGGGTCCGGCCAGCGGCGGGCGCATCGACCTGGTCTTCCAGGTCACCACCCGCGGCGTCACGGGCGAGCTGCCCAGCGCCGAGACCGTCACCTTCTGGGTGGCTGACAACCCCGCCGCCGCAGACAACGTGGCGGTAGAGGCGGCCAGCTACACCGAGGAGTGGGGCCTGCCGGTGATGCACGTCTACACCTGGTCGGAGATCGGCTCGGGCTATGTCGCCGCCGAGCTGACCTTCGGGGGCCTGGCCTACCCGGGCATGATCAAGGTCCGCGGCGCCTCGAGCTCCTACTACCCCAAGCCCGGCTACACCCTCGAGTTCCCCGAGGCCGAGCTGGACCTCCCCGCCTGGGGGGTCACCCGCGACCACCTGGTGCTGGTCAGTCCCTTCGACGACAACGCCTACGTGCGCCAGAAGCTGGTCTACGATCAGTGGGCGGCCATGGCCCAGTTCTGGGGGGTCGAGCGGCTCACCCCCCGCAGCTTCTTCACGGTGCTGTACTTCGATGGGGTCTACCAGGGCCTGTTCCTGGCTCTGGATCGCGTCGACAACGAGTTCGTCGAGCAACAGGGCTTCCACCCCGACTCCAGCCTGTACAAGGCGGTCAGCCACGACGCCAACTTCTTCCTGACCGACTCCGGGGGCAACGCCAAGGACACCCTGCACGACGGCTACGAGAAGAAGGAGGGCGAGCCCGAGGACGACACCAGCGACCTGGACGCCCTGGTGGCCTTCACGGGCCACGCCGACGCCGAGGGCCTGGTGCACGGTGCCGCCGATCACCTCGACCTGCAGGAGTTCATGGACTGGTTCCTGCTGGTCCACTACTGCCTGGGCGAGGACAGCGCGGGCAAGAACGCCTACCTGGCCAGCGCCCCCGACTCCAGCGTGTTCCGCTATGCCCCTTGGGACTTCAACCACGCCTGGGGCCAAGACTGGCGCACCTACCGGGAGTCCTCGAGCACCCGCAACTACCACACGGGGTACAACCGGGTGTTCTGGGCCATCCAGGAGGTCGAGTCCGCCAACGCCGAGCTGTGGGAGCGCTACCGCTCCATGGCTCAGCCCGGCGGCCCCTACGATCCCGACTGGTTGCGGGCTCAGCTGGATGGCTACTACGCCCTGATCGAGCCCTCGGCCCAGCGGGACTGGGACAGGTGGGGTGAGAGCTACCAGACCTATAGCGGCTGGGTCAGCTACCGCGACAGCAAGGACGACTGGACGGACTACCAGGGCGAGAAGGCCTACCTCTACCAGTGGCTGGACGAGCGCGCGGCGGTGTTCGCGGAGCTACGTGAGGAACCGCCATAGGGCGCCTGGCGAGCGCGCCTGCGTGCCCGCTACTCCACCTCGACCCAGCCCTCGACGCTCAGCTCGAGGTCCAGGGTGAGGTCGCTCGAGGTGCCGCCGTTCTGGTGGACCTCGACGGCCAGCTGGTTGGCGCCTTCCACCAGCAGCCCCAGCTCGAAGTCATAGGAAGTGTAGTTGGTCTCGTTGTCGCCCGAGGCGGTGTCCGTGGCGTAGGAGTCGGGACCGATCTCGCCATCGCCCATGCCCTGCCGCAGCAGCTCGGCGCCGTTGAGCCAGACCACGGCCCCGTCGTCGACCCGCAGCCCGAGGCTGGCCTCGCTGGCGCTGGCGAGGGTGTCGGCTGGCAGATCGAAGGGGTGGCGGAACCAGGTGGTGATGTGCTTGTTCGAGGCGTCGTCGCCGTAGGAGAGCTCGGTGGTCTGGCTGTCGCCGTAGCCCAGGGGCGCGGGCCCCGAGGCCCAGCTGGCGTCGTCGAACTCGGCTTGGACCCAGGCATCGCCGGGGTACTCTCCGCTGTCCAGGTACCGCCACGTGGCGCCCCGCTCCACCAGCGCGGTGGTCTGGACCGTCTGCCGCAGGTTGGATGCTCCGGGGGTGCCTCGAGCCACCTGCTCCCAGGACTGCTCGCCGTCGGGCAGGCGTGCGTAGCTGTGGTCTTCCACCAGGGGCGGGAAGGTGATCCAGTCCAGGGCCTCGCCGTCGGGGGCGAAGACGCCCACCCCTTCGCCCTGGGCGCTGAGCTTGAAGGGGAGGTGGCCTGGCTGGTCGCTGTCGTCGGCGTACAGCAGCAGGTAGGCCCCCGGCTCCATGGTGGTGCCTTGGGGTAAGACGGCCTGGGCCTTCTCGGTCCAGTCGTCGCTGATGGAGTAGCCGGACAGGTCCACGGCGTTCTGGTCGGCGTTGTACAGCTCGAGCCAGTCTGGGAAGGAGCCATCGTCGGCCTGGTGCGCGCCCTCGTTGTCTGCCATGAGCTCATTGACCACCACCGCGGGCAGGGGCGTGGGTGGATCGGTGTCGTCGGGGGGCTCGCTGTCCTGTGTGTCCCTGGGGGGCGCGGTCTCTTCGATGGGGGAGCTGTCGCCGGGCGGGTCGGTCGGCGTGCAGGCCATGGCGAGGAGGGCGAACAGGGTGAGCATGCAACGAAAGATAGCATGCAGGCGGCGGGGGGTGGAGGCCGGTTGCAGGGAACCTCGGGCCGCCGCGGGGTGTCCCTGCTGGACGGAGGTGCGGCCTGCGGTTTTTCTTGTCCCTGCTGTGCTCGCTGCCCGTGGTCTTGGCGTCCGGCTCCTTCGGTTCGTCCGCTCGGGTGCAGGATCTGGCTCCTCCGGAGCCAGCCGATCTGCGGATCAAGTCCTACAATCTGAACTACGGGCTCGCGGGCGACCCCGGAACATTGGCCGCCGTGGGTGCTGGCGCTCCTGACCTGGTCCTGCTGCAGGAGACCACGCCGGCCTGGGAGGCCGCCATCCGCGGGGCCTACGCCCAGGACTTCGCGGAGCTGGCCTTCATCGAGGGCCCCGGCGCTGGGGGTGTGGGCCTGCTGTCCCGCTTCCCCGTGGTGAGCGAGGAGATCCTGCCCTCGCCCATCGGCTGGTTTCCGGCCTGGGTGTTGGTGGTGCAGACGCCGCAAGGGCCGCTGCAGCTGCTCAACCTGCACCTCAAGCCGCCGTACGCCGAGCGCGGGGGCTTCCTTGTGGGGGCCTTCACCACGGGCGATGAGCGCTTGGAGGAGCTGGACGTCTACCTGTCCTTCCTGGACCCGGGTCTGCCCACGGTGGTGCTGGGCGACTTCAACGAGCAGCGCGGTCCATCCCTGGCGCTGCTGCAGGGCCTGGGCTTCTCCGACGCGCTGCCGGCGGGTGTGGACACCTGGCGCTGGCGGGTGGCCGGCGTGCAGATCGACGCGGCCCTGGACCACATCTTCGGCACCCCCGATCTGCGGGTGGTCAGCGTAGAGGTCCAGGATCTGGGCCGCTCGGACCACCTGCCTGTGATGGTGGGGTTCGTAGTGGAGTGAGTCAGGGTTGAGAGCCGCAGCTCGAGCCGATGGCGGGCTGCGCTGCCTCGGCCCACCCTCCTGCGTTCGGCGCGCCTGGCGCGCCATACTCCTTGGGGTCGGCCCACCCTCCCGCGTTCGGCGCGCGAGGCGCGCCATACTCCAGGGGGTCGGCCCACCCTTCCGCGTTCGGCGCGCGAGGCGCGCCATACTCCAGGGGGTCGGCCCACCCTTCCGC
>CALDOK010000482.1 GCA_937912125.1 uncultured Pseudomonadota bacterium | reverse complement strand
CCCCGCCGAGCCCGCCGTGGCCGAAGAAGGCGGAGAGGTTCCAGACAGCCCCTAGCGCCCCCGGTCTCCCTTGTGCTTCTGGACGATGCTGCGCTCCCGCAGCGCCAGGAAGGCGGGGAAGAACAGGGTGGCGGCCACAAACGTGCAGGCGATGCCCAGGATGGCCAGCCAGCCCATGGAGCGCAGGCCCACGTGGTGGGACACCAGGCTGGCCCCGAAGCCCACCGCCGTGGTGAGGGAGGCCAGCAACGCCGCCAGGCCCGTCTGGCGAACCACCAGGGCCAGGCTCCCGGCGCCTTCCTCGCGATACCGATGGAAGATGTGCACCGCGTTGTCGATGCCGATGCCGATGAGCGAAGGCAGCACGATGAGGTTGAACATGTTGATCTCCATGCCCGTGGCATGGAGCAGGCCCACGAACGCCAGCATGCCGACCACCAGCGGGAAGACCACCAGCGCCGTCACCCGCAAGCTGCGGAAGTCCAGCAGCAGGAAGCAGACCACCACCAGGGTCGCCAGCAGCAGCAGCCGAGGGCCGTCGGCCTTGATGATCCGGTAGACCCAGGCGATGATCAGGGTCTCATCCGCCATCTGGTGAGGGATCCCGGCGGCGGCGACGCGCCCGGAGAGCACCGCGAGCTCGTCCTCCCAGGCCGCGGCCTGCCAGTCGGCCCAGCTGGGCTCGGAGGGCCAGACATAGACCAGCAGCGCGTCGCCCGCGGGGGTCATGAAGCGCTGCGCGATGGCCGAGGGCAGATCGTCGAGCCCCCAAGGCTGGCTCTGGACCATGGCCCGCGCCTGGCGCAGGCGCAGCCCCTTGGCGTCGTCCGCCAGCGCGTAGCGGTCCAGGGAGGGATGGCTCACCACCGCGGCCAGCTTGGCGATGCGATCCCGATGCTCGTCCAGCTCGCCCGGCACCAGGTGGGCCGCCGAGAACACCCGCCCCAGGCGGGACTCCCGCCCGTCGGGCAAGCCCTCGTCCCGCAGGATCAGGGCCAGCCGCTCCAGCTCACGGGCGGCCTCGAGATCGTCCACCAGGAAGACCGCGGGGTTGAAGCCGGCCCCCAGCTGGGCGTCCACGTACTGCAGGAACTCCGTGGCCGGGCTCTCACCCCGCAGCTGCCGGTAGTCGTTGCGGAAGGGAACCCCCGAGGCGAAGACCGCGCCGTACAGGGCCAGCGCGAGCATGACCAGCACCACGGGCCAGGCCAGCGCGGGCGCGATGCTGCTTGCCGCAGGGGCCGGCTTCGCCCTCCCTGGGGGCCGCAGGCGCCGGTCCAGGATCAGCAGCAGCGGAGGCAGCACCAGGAACACCGAGAGCAGCGTCAGCAGCACGCCCATCCCCGCCACCAGCCCGAACTCCGAGAAGCCGCGGAAGCGAGCCGCGGCGAAGCTGAAGAAGGTCCCCGCGGTGGTCAGGGCGCCCGTGAGGGCCGGGGGCAAGGTGCCCCGCACGGCGATGCGCACCGCATCCGCGGCGCTGACGCCACCCACCGAGCGCTCCTGCTGGTAGCGCACGAACAGGTGGATCCCGAAGTCGATGCCCAGGCCGATGAGCACCGCCACCAGCAAACCCGTGATGATGTTCAAGTGCCCGATGGTCAGGCGAGCCAGCCCGAAGGTCCAGCCGATGCCGCACAGCAGCGCGCCGCCCACCACCAAGGGGGCGAGCCAACGCCGTGTGGCGATCCACAGGATGCCCACACCGAACAGCAGCGCCACCACGGAGGCCCGCCGCAGGTCGGCCCGCATCACATGGTGCTGCTCCTGGACCAAGGCCAGGTTGCCCGCATAGCGCAGCTCCAGGCCCGCACTCGCGGGCTCCAGGGCGTCGATCTCGCGATCGATCCTGGCCAACAGATCGGTGCCCGCCTGCATGTCCGAGAACTTGATGGACGGCACCACCAACAGGAAGGTGAAGCGACCGTCGTCGCTGTGCAGCACCGAGCCCTCGAAGGGCAGCTGCCCCCGCTCCCGCTCCACGATGCTCTCGACCCGCTGCCAGGCGGTGTGGGGATCCGTTCCGCCGAACGGGAAGGTCGTGGCCTGGACCGCGCGGTGCACCGCCACCACCAGCTCATCCAGGGTGGACGGGTCCATCAGCCAGATGCCGCGCTGGGCGAAGAACTCCACCGGCAGCTCGAGATCCGCGGTGCGCACGCCGGGCAGCCCCCGGATCCGCTCCACCAGCGCAGCTCCGAAGGCCACCCGAGCGTCCGGGTCCTCCCCCTCGATGGCCACCACCAGCTGCCTGAAGCCTCCGGTGCGTTCACGCACCGCGTCGATCTGGGCGATCTCCGGGGCGCCATCGGGCAGCAGGGCCTCGTAGCTGGAGTCGAACTCGAGCCCCGTGGCCAGCAGCCCCATCACGGCGGTGATGGCCGCCACCACCACCAGGAAGCGCCAGGGCGAGGCGATCTGCGCGGCCACCAGGCGCACGGCCCAGGCCTCGGGATCGATGAGCTTGCGGTGTGACACGAGATCGCCGGGTTGAGGGGTCGGGGGCTCTAACCGCGAAGCAGGGGCTAGCGCGCCTCTGGGGTCCGCTGAGGGCCCACCTCGGCGTCGAGTCTCCGCTTCGGCCTGGGCCCCTGCCCCTTGCGATCCCCGCTCGTCCGCGCGGCTCGATCCAGCAGGCGCGTCGCGGTCCAGGCCGCCAGGGGATGGGGGCTGGAGACACCCTGTCGGACGATGTCCAGGCCGCCCTCGTCGTGTCGCGCCGCGGCCTCGAGCACGCAGATGGTGAGGTCCTCGGCGAGATCCTCGGAGGTGGCGCGGCGGGCTGTGGAGATGTACACCAGCGCCGGGATCTCCTCCTCGCCCTCACCGTCCCGGCCCCAGAAGTCCTCCACCGGGTCGTACAGGGGTGCGGTGGTGCAGGGGGCTGGCACCCCCGCCCGGGCCTGGAGCAGCACGGACAGGCGCTCCACCCAGCCGTCGAGATCCAGGTCGCCGCCCCCCCCGTCACGGAACATCCGCCAGGCCACCGCCGCCCGCAGGTGGGGCGCGGCCTCGCTGGGCAGCACATCGAGCAGATCCCCGGCCGGCACCAGGCTGGCCATGATGGACCGGAAGGTGACCTCGGCCCAGAAGCGGCCGAGCATGACCGCGCCGAAGGCGGGGTCCACCTCGAGCCAGGTGCTCTGGATCCGGTCGGCGATGGCCAAGGCGCGCTGCCAGTCACCGGTGACCCCCGCGACGGCGGGGAGCCTCGAGGCGAGCAGGATGACCAGGTGCACCTGGCAGTTGGAGGCGAAGCGGCCCGAGCCCAGGCACAGCTCCGACGATGCCTTGTAGGCCTCGACCCCCAGGTGATCGATGGCCTCCTCCGCAGCCATGAAGAGGCACTCCTCCCGCCAGCGGTCATCGCTCATGCCTCGGCACAGGGCCGCGGCCGCGGCCGGGTCTCCCGCCTGCGCCGCGCCGCGGGCCCGCAGGCCCTGGCAGCTGTTCGGATCGGCCGTGGCCTCGCAGTGGGCCGTCACGGGGAGGACGTCGGCGTAGGGGGACACCACATCGTCGCTGGGCAGCGGGCGGCGGCTGGTGGGGCCCCCGCCCAGCCGACCACCCTCGGGCTCACCCGAGGGCAGCTCGAGCCACAGGTGGGGTCGATCCTGGATGGCCGTGCAGCGACGCCGCGCCGCGCCCTGGGGCAGCAGCCCGCACAGCACGGCCGTTCGCCCGGGCTGGGTCTCCACCAGCCGCATGATGACCAGCTCCCGATCCACCGGGTCCTGCACCTGCTTCAGGGCCACACGCAGCTCTTCTCGGGGAAGATCCGGGCGCGCCTCGAGCCACGCCACCCGGCAAGCCAGGTCGTCGCAGTCCGCCAGGGTCTGTGGCTGCCGCTCACAGGAGACGGCGCACAGGGCCAGCCACAGCGCTGCACCCCGCAGGCGGGGGGACCAGGGCGCCTGCAGGGCCCGGGAGGCGTCGGTCGGAGGCGAGAGCACCTAGACCCGGATCATCACGATCTTGCGCATGATGAGGGCGCCGACGGTCTGCAGGAACAGCAGCAGGAAGATCAAGGCCCAGCCCAGCCAGGTGGACCACATGCGGGCCACCAGCTCGTGGTCGAAGGCCCACAAGATGCCGCCGAGGGCGAAGGGCATCACCGTGATGATCACCGCCTGGGACACACCCTGGGCGGTCATGGTCTTGATCTTGCCCTTGACCTTCTTGCGCTCGCGGATGGTGTAGCCGATGGTCTGGAAGGTCTCGCTGAGGTTTCCGCCGGACTGCCGCAGGATGTTGATGCTGGTGACCAGGATCTGCACGTCCTCGGAGCCGACGCGCTGCTCCAAGTTGAGCAGGGCCTCCTCGAAGGGAACGCCCACCCGCTGCTCGGCGAGCACCAGCCCGAACTCTTCGGAGATGGGGTTGGACAGCTCTTCGACCACCATCTCCATGGTCTGGACCAGGGACAGGCCCGAGCGCAGACCGTTGGACATGAAGGCCAGGGCGTCCAGCAGCTGATCCTCGAAGCGGTCGATCCGCCAGTTCCAGATCATCTGCACGATCTTGCGGGGCAGCCGCCAGCCGATGGGCAGGCCGAAGGGCGCGAAGACCAGGAAGGAGACGATGGACAGCCGGAGCATCAGGAAGCTCATGCCGTCGGGCAGGGCCGAGGTGAGCCACCACCCCACGCCCGCGAACAGGCCCATGGACACCAGGATGGACAGCACGCACCAGCGGGGCTCCACCCGGATGAACATGGCGTCGAACATGTCCACCATCCACTTCACGTAGCCGGCGGTGGCGTCGTGGAACTTCTCGAAGATCCACGGGGCCATGGTGAGCCCGATGCCGAACCAGCCCAGCACGAACAGGCCGAAGCCCGCCAGCCGGAACATGGTGCGGAAGTCCCACCACAGCGGCATCATGCTGATGGTGTTCGGATCGATGGGCAGATCCATCAGCGCCTCCCTGTGGGCGGGTGGCCACCGCGCGGCCCGTAGCCTGGGCCTACGTTCGCCTGGACCTCGGCGAAGATACCCTTGGGCAGCGCGATGCCCATGGCCTCGAGCTTCGTGATGAACTTGGGCACGAAGCCGGTGGCCACGTAGCGGCCCAGGACCTTGCGGTTCTCGTCCATGCCCTCCTGCTTGTAGACGAAGATGTCCTGCAGGGTGATGGTCGGGCCTTCCATGCCCGTGATCTCGGAGATCTTGGTGACCTTGCGCGTGCCGTCGAGCATGCGCGCCTGCTGCACGATGATGTGGATGGCGTTGGAGATCTGCTCGCGGATGGCCTTCGAGGGCAGCTCGAGCCCGGTGAACATGACCAGGGTCTCGAGGCGGGAGATGCAGTCCCGGGGCGTGTTGGCGTGGATGGTGGTGAGGGAGCCGTCGTGGCCAGTGTTCATGGCCTGGAGCATGTCCAGGGCCTCGGCACCGCGGCACTCGCCCACCACGATGCGGTCTGGGCGCATGCGCAGGCAGTTCTTGACCAGATCGCGGATGCCGATGGCGCCTTCGCCCTCGATGTTGGCCGGGCGGGACTCGAGGCGCACCACGTGGGGCTGCTTGAGCTGCAGCTCGGCGCTGTCCTCGACCGTGACGATGCGCTCGTCCTCGGGGATGAAGCTGGACATCACGTTGAGCAGGGTGGTCTTGCCCGAGCCGGTGCCGCCGGAGATGAGGATGTTGAGCTTGGCCTCGACGCAGGAGCGCAACAGGTCGGCCATCTCCTCGGTGATGGACCCGAACTCGATGAGGTTCTGGATCGTCAGGGGGTCCTTCGAGAACTTGCGGATGGTCAGCGCCGGGCCGTCCAGGGACAGGGGCGGGATGATGGCGTTGACGCGGGAGCCGTCGGGCAGGCGCGCGTCGACCATCGGAGACTTCTCGTCGATGCGGCGCCCGATGGGGTGTACGATGCGCTCGATGACGCCGAGCAGCTGGGCATCGTCGGTGAAGTTGGCGTCCACCTCGATGAGCTTGCCCTTGAGCTCGATGTAGGTCTGGTCGCGCCGGTTGACCATGATCTCGGTGATCGAGTCGTTGGCCAGCAGATCCTCGAGGGGCCCCAGGCCCAGGGCCTCGTCCAGGATCTCCTTGACGATCTTCTCGCGCTCGTGGCGGTCGGTGATGGAGCGACCCTCGGAGTCCATCAGCTGACAGACCGCGGTGTAGGCCTGCTTGCGCAGCGCGGACTCCTTCTCCTCCGACTCGTCCAGATCTTTGTTGAGCTTCTTGAGGTCGATGACCTCGACCAGGCGCTTGTGGATGACCATCTTGAGCGCGGTGCGGGGGTCGATGCTCTTGCGCCCGGTGCGGGCCTTGGACCCGCGAGACTTCATCCACTGGCCGATCTGGGCGGCCTGGCGCGAGCTCTCGGCGTCGAGCCCCACGATGCGCCCGCCCTCGATCTTGATGCCCTGGGGCCGCTGCATCTGGCCCATGGACTCGAGGGTCTTGGACTCCAGCAGCTTGATGACGAACTCGTCGTAGTTGCGCGTGATGGCGGCCCGGGGCTGATGGGCCACGAAGGGCTGGCCCTGCATGGACGCCTGCTGGCAGGTGGGATCGTCCTGCATCAGGGTGACCAGCACCGGACGCTGCAGCTTCTGGGTGATCATCTCGAGGGGCACGCCCATGGCCTGGTCGTAGCGGTTCAGCACCACCTTGATGAGCTGGGCGGGGAAGTGCAGGGCCTGCAGCCGCTCCACCAGGCGGCGGGTGTGGTTGAGCACCAGCACGTCGGGGGAGGCCATCAGGAAGATGCCCGAGCTCTGCTCCATCATCCGGACATTGAGCTGGTTGACGTCGGCGCCGCAGTCCACCACCACGAAGTCGCACAGGGGCCGCACCAGCTCGAAGATGCGGGCGAAGGCGTCAGGGTCCATCCCCCGGGCGGCGTCCAGATCCACTGCCAGGGGCAGAAAGCCCACGCCGGTGGCATGCACGGCGATCTGCCGTGACATGGTCTGGGTGTCGAGCTTGTCGACATAGGGCGCCAGCTCCACCGCGCCGCGGGCGGCCTTGACCCCCAGCAGCGCCGCGACGTCGCCGGCCCCCTCGATGTCGGCCTCGACGATCAACACCGAGGCCTGAGTCTCCTTGCGCAGGGACATGGCCACGTTGACCGCGAACGTGCTCTTGCCGGCGCCATCCCTGGCGCCGCCGACGGCGATGATGCGCGCTGGTGCCCGCGCCATGGCCTACTGTCGGACCTCGATGAGGTTGAACTTGTCCTGCAGGTCGCGGTTGGCCTGGGTGCTGTTCTCGTAGACCTGGGGCGTGACGAAGACCAGGAACTGGGACTTGGACTTCTTGTAGTCCTTGCTCTTGTAGAGGGTGAAGACCGGGAGGCCCACCTCGGAGCCGCCCTCGGGCACGCGGTTGTACTCGATGCGGTCGCTCAGGCGCTGCAGGCCGCCGATGACGATGCTCTCACCCGCCCGGCAGTACTCGCTGGTGGTGATGGTGGAGGTGTCGATCATCTGGTAGCCGGAGGGGGCCACCTCACCCAGCGCGCTCACCTCGACGGTGATGCTCAGGTCCACGTCGGAGCCCTGGGCGAAGGGGGTGACCACGAGGTTGATGCCCACCTCTTCGTACTGGATGGTGATCTGCCCGTTGGGGCCCATGATGGCGAAGGGCACCTTGGCGCCCGAGAAGATGGTGGCCGTGTCGGCGGACTTGACAGCCACCGAGGGGTTCTCGAGCACCCGGGCGTAGCCGGAGGTCCGGGCGCGATCCAGGCGGGGCAGCAGGCCGTAGAGGGTGGCCTGGGCGTAGCCACCCAGATCGCCCCAGCCCTGAGCGGAGTCGAAGGGGGCCTGGAAGTAGAACTCGATGCCGCTCTCGGTGGCCAGGGGCGACCAGTTGATGCCCCAGGAGTCCACCAAGCTCTTGGTGAGCTCCACGAAGTGTACGATGACCACCACCGTGTCGGTGCGGCCGGGGATGCGGTCGGCCTCGCGGATCTCGAGGACGTTGATGACGTTGCCGTAGTAGGCCCTGGCGATGGCCTCGGCGCGGTCCGAGGCGGTGGCGGAGTGCACCACGCCCTCGAGCAGGATCTTGTCGGAGACCAAGCGCACCTGCACGCCGGGCACGCCGATCTCCTTCTGGATCAGATCGGCCAGCAGGCGCTGGGACACCGGGGACAGCCGCACCATGGAGACCACCAGGGGCTCGCGCTCCGCCAGGTTGGTGACCCGCTGCAGGTCTTCGTCGAGGCTGACCTCACCCTGGATGTAGACCCGGTCGTTGACCACCTTGAAGTTGAGGCCCTCGACGTCGTCCAGCAGCTGCTGCACGTTCTTCATGACCCGGGAGAGGTTGGCCGGGATGACCGTGACCTCGAACTGGTCGCGCCGCACGCCGCTGATGTCGTAGACGATGATGTTGGTGGTGCCCGCCTTGCGGCCGGCCACCAGGATCTGCTGGGAGTCCCGCAGGGGCACCACCCGGATGATCTCGGCGGAGCCGCCGGAGACGTCACCGTAGGTGTAGGGGATGTCGATGGCGATCTGGGAAGAGACCACCACCACCTGATCGGAGATGGTCTCGTCTTCCTGGGCCAGCGCCGAGCCAGGGAGGATCAGCAGGAGCAGGGCCATCAAGGCCGGCAAGGCAGTGCGCAACATCAGAAGCCCCCGGACTGGATCAGGCGGTAGCGCGGCTTGGGGTTGTACCGGACCTGCTGGGGGATCCCCAGGGTGGAGTGGATGGTGGCGTGCTCGAGCTCCACGAAGCGATCGGCCTCCCACAGGGATCGCAGGGTGAGGGAGAGGGCTCCCAGCTCCTGGGCCAGGATCAGCTTCTGGGACTCGTTGGGGGTGAGCTCCAGGGTGACCGTGCGGGTGTCGTTCATCTTCTGGACTTCACGCCGCCGCTCCGAGCCGAACAGATCGCCAGCCTCGCCGTCTTCGCCCAGGTCGGCGGAGGTCATGATGGTGGCCGAGGTGGGCCGCCCGATGTCGGCGCCCACCGCCAGCACCCGCACGTTCTGGAACAGCGTGACGGTGCGCATGTCGGATTTTTCGCCCTGACCGAAGTCGAAGGTGCCGATCATGTCCACGTAGTTGCCCGGCTTGAGGTGCCCACCCACCGCCGTGATGTTGTCCACGGCGATGGAGACGGCCCGGTGCTTCTTCTGGACGAAGTAAGCCAGCCCCGCGTCGTCGGCGCGCACGAGCTTGGTGCTGACCACCTGCTCGGTCTCGAGGATGGGATCGGCGGTGATCTGCCCCAAGATGTCCTCGACCGATGACAGGGCCTTGGGCTGCCGCCACTTGCGGGGCACGTCGATGACCTTGACCATGGTCTCGTCGAGCTTGAAGTGGGCAGGGATGTTTCTCTCGGCCACCAACGTGGGCAGCGGCTCGGACTGCCAAAGCAGCTCTTTTTCCCTGCCGGCGACATACCGCCACTGAGCGAGGGAAGCGATGACCGCAACGATGAGGGCTACGACGAGGGCGCGCGGGTTCTTCAAGGAACCTCCCGCTATATCGGGTGTTCAGGAGACCGATGGGGGTGAGCTCGGCAGGGAGTGCCGGGCCCGCCCGGTTCCAGGATGCGCCGGAACGGACGCACGGGCGGGGATCATATCAGATCAGGACGCCTTTCCGTGACCTGAGGGATCAGGAAGCCGAGGAAGGCTAACGCTGGTTCCCCGAGCCGTTGCGTGTACCCGAGCCCAGCACGACGCCAACATCCTGCCGCATCGCGCCGAAACCAGACGCAAAGGGCCCGATGAAGGAGTACGCCGCCACCACCATGGCGATGACCAGGACCGAGATGACCAGCATGTACTCCACCACGCTCTGGCCTCGGCGGCCGCGGTTGCGCGAGAACGGGGCGGGGCGTGAGCAGGAGATGATCATGACCAGAACCTTAGGAAGGCGGGGAAGATCTCGGAGATGACATAGGCCGTGGCGATGACCCAAGCGAAGGGTACCACCATGGGCTTGGGACCGTCAGGCTGCTGGAACACCCCGGCCTTCAACACCCTGAAGAACGAGCGCAGCCGGCCGGCTCTCCACAGCTGGATGAAGCCCACCGGGATCTGCACCACCAGCAGGATCACGAAGATCCGCAGCACCTCGAAGGGCCCGAAGACCGCGCCCATGGCCATCAGCAGCTTGACGTCCCCGGCGCGCATCGCACCGCCGAGCCGCCAGAACAAGAAGCCAGGGCCGAAGGCCGCCAGGATGCCCAGGAAGGCCGAGAGCAGCGCGGGCGGCGCCGCAGCCCAGCCCTGCTGGACCACGGCCAGCGCGGGCCCGAGCACCAGCGCCAGGCCCATGACCCCGAAGGTCAGGGCGTTGGGCACCTTGCTCCAGCGGGTGTCCGTGTACACCGCCACAGCGAGCATCCCCACGACGACGAGATCTGCAGGGGTCAGCAGGTGCTGGAAGTCCAAGTCTGTCCCGATCAGGGGTAGGGCATCTGGACGGTCCGACGTACGTTGTCGAACACGCCCCGCGCCGACTCGCCAAAGACGATGAAGCCCAAGGTCAGCGCCATGGTGATGACAGAGATGGCGAGCACATACTCCACGATGCTCTGGCCGCCGCGGCGGCGAGGGCTGGACCGTCGAGTGAGTGCGGAGGCCATGGCTAGTTCCTCGCCGTGCCGGTGCCGACGATCTCACCGGAGGACAGGATGTCCTTGATGTCGAGGGCCAGGTTGTCCACACCCTGCTGGAAGGTGGGCACGAAGATGTAGGCCGCCGCCACGATGGCGATGACGATCACGGAGATGAGCAGCATGTACTCGACGGTGGACTGGCCACGCCGGCTGATAGCGAACATGAGCTGCGCCTTGGAGAAGGAGTGCGAAGCCACAGAGTAGCAAAACCCGCGCCAACGCGCACCGGTCCCGGGCTGCGCTGCCCGGCCGGAACCCCTGGCCTCGCCAGAAAGCCGCCATTTGGGCTGCGCTCTGTGTTTTCCTTTGGTGTTCCATAGAGTTTTCCATAAGCGAAGACACGCCCTGCACGGGCCAAAAGGGGCCTGGACACACGCTCGGTGCGACACCCCTGCCCCATCGGCGGCGAGACCTTTGGGTCGCATGCCGGCCCCACCGCGCTGAATGCGCTACTATGCCCGCTCCACTGGCTCGCGCCGCGAGCCGCGCCTGGACCGAGCGGGAGATGACCCAGGTGGACCCCACGACCTTCGGCAAGTACCGGATCCTCGAGCGCGTCGCCTCGGGCGGCATGGCCGAGATCTTCAAGGCCAGGCTGGAAGGCATCGGCGGCTTCCACCGCACCTTCGCCATCAAGCGCATCCTGCCACACCTCACGTCCAACCTCGAGTTCGTGGACCTGCTGGTGGACGAGGCCAAGGTCGCCGGGCTGCTCTCCCACGCCAACATCGTCCAGATCCTCGATCTGGGGCGCATCGACGAGCACTACTTCATCGCCATGGAGTACGTCTCGGGGCACGACCTGGGCAAGGTGATGAACCGCTGCCTCGAGAAGGGCATCACCCTGCCGGTGCCCCACGCGGTGTTCATCTGCATCGAGGTGCTCAAGGGCCTCGAGTACGCCCACAAGCGCCAGGTCATGCGCGACGGCCGACCCGTCCCCCTCGACATCGTCCATCGGGACATCTCGCCCTCGAACATGCTGGTGAGCAGCCAGGGCGAGGTGAAGATCACCGACTTCGGGATGGCCAAGGCCAGCGTCAAGGCCCTCGAGACCATCGACGGCGTGGTCAAGGGCCGCTTCGACTACCTGGACGCGGCCCAGGCCGAAGGTCGCCCGGCCACCCAGCAGAGCGATCTGTTCAGCCTGGGTGTGGTCTTCTACGAGATGCTCGTGGGAGATCACCCCTTCCGCCGCGACACCGACATGGCCACCCTCGACGCGGTGCGCACGGGCCAGTTCGAGCCCGCGTCCTTCGTCAACATGGACATCCCGCCCCAGCTCGACGACGTCATCACCCGGGCCCTGTCCCCGGATCCCGACGAGCGCTACCGCGACGCCACGGCCTTCAAGGAAGACCTGGACCGCTTCTTCCACGAGTCCGAGTTCATCTTCACCCAGTCCACCCTGGCGGCCTTCCTCAAGGGCCTGTTCCCGGAACACAAGAAGCGGGCGCGCCCCGAGCGCCCCGACGCCCCTGCCCGCCCCCTGGATCGCCAGGGCCACCTGCCCGCGCTGGACGACTTCGACGAGGACGTCCTGCCCACCGTGGTCCAGGCCAACCCCTTGGGCCAGCAGGTCTCGCCCTTCGAGCCCGCCAAGCCCAGGCCCCCGGCGGGCCGCAGCCGGCCCTCCGCGGCCTCCTCCATCCACGAGGCCGCCACCATGCTGCGGCGCATCCCGGATGCCGGCGCCGCCAACCCCTTCGCCCAGCCCGCGGGCCTGGGCGAGGCCGCCACCCTGATCCGCGCCAACCCCCTGCTGGACGGGGGCGAGCTGGGCGAGGCCGAGACCCAGATCAAGCGCAGGCCCAGCTTCGACGGCAAGCCCCTGGACGCCTCCAGCACCCAGGTGTTCGACGAAGACCCCTTCTCCCACATGGACGATCCCTTCTCCCCCATGAAGGATCGGCCCACTCTGGCGCGGGAGGAGCTCGAGCGGCCCACCGTCGCCAGCCCGGAGCTGCCCCTCGATCCGGACTCCGAGTCCGTTCCGCTCTGGACCGAAGCCCCTCCCCAGGCACCCCAGGCGCCCCAGCCCAGCGCGCCGGCGCCCCCCCCTCCCCGGGCGGCGCCTCCGCCCGCCGCGGCTCCCCGGCCCGTGCAGCAGCCCGCGGCACGTCCTGCGCCGGAGCCCTTCCCCTCCGGGGCCCCTGGCGTCGCGCCCATTCCCCCGCATCAGCCCGTCGCGGCCCCTCCCCAGCCCCGGCCCCAGGCCGCGCCCGCGCGCGTCCCCATGCGCTCCATCATGGGCTACATGCTGGCCACCTTCGTCTTCGCCGGGATCCTCGGCGCCATGGTGGGCTTCGTCGGGGGCATCATCATCACCCAGAAGGTCCTCGAGAGCCGCACCATGGTGGTCCCCCCCGTGGGCCCGGCGCGCGCGACCTTCATCCTCCCCGTGGGCGCCACCCTCGAGCTCGACGGCCAGCCCCAGACAGGCGGGCCCAGCTTCGAGCGAGAGCTCGAACCCGACTCCGCCCACCAGGTCCGAGTCCTCATCCAGGGCCAGCAGCCCATGACCTTCCCACTGTCACTGACGGCAGGCGAGCACCGCACGGTCCTCATCCCCGGCGCCGTCACGGAGTAGCGCCGACGTGAGCGCCAACCTACCGGCACCCCCAGCCGAGACCGCACCCGCCACGAAGTTCCCCCTCGGCCCCATGGTCAAGGCCCTGCGCCCCAAGCAATGGACCAAGAACGGGCTCGTCTTCGCGGCGCTGATCTTCGCCTACCAGTACGACGACCCCCGCGCATGGGTCCTGGCATTGGGCGCCTTCGCGGCCTTCTGCCTGGTCTCGAGCATGGGCTACCTGGTCAACGACATCCGCGATCGCGAGGTCGACGCCAGGCACCCCAGCAAGCGCAAGCGGCCCATCGCCAGCGGCGCGCTCTCCATCCGGTGGGCCATCACCGAGGCCGTGGTCGTGGGCGCCCTGGGCCTGATCACCGCCGGGGCCCTGGGCTGGGAGCTGCTGCTGGTCACGGTGCTGTACTTCATCACCACCATGACCTACAGCTTCTTCTTCAAGCACATGGTCATCCTCGACGTGATGATGATCACTGTGGGCTTTCTGTGGCGGGCGGTGGCCGGTGCCGTGGTCATCCAGGTCCACATCAGCCCATGGCTGCTGCTCTGCGCCGCGTTCCTGGCCTTGTTCCTGGGCTTCAACAAGCGCAGGGGCGAGATCGCCCTCATCAGCGACGACGGCGACCCCGACACCGAAGAGCTCGCCGCGGTGCGGCCCTCCCTGGCCAGCTACCGCCCCAGCATGATCCAGGAGTTCCAGTCCATCACCTCGAGCGGCACCATCATCTCCTACGCCCTCTACACGGTGCTGGGCTCCCCCACCCCCTGGATGCTGGTCACCATGCCCTTCGTGCTCTACGGCGTGTTCCGCTACATCTACCTGGTGGATCGCGGCGACGGCGCCGCTCCGGACGAGGTGCTCTACCGGGACAAGCCCATCCTGCTCACGGTGGTGCTGTACGGCATCAGCGCGGTGCTGGTGTTGATCCTGGCGCCCAAGCAGATCGTCGCGCCTTAGCGGTCCTCAGTCACGCGGGGGCAGGGCGCCGTCCTGGGCTCGCCGGGGCAAGCGCACACCCGCCAGGGAGGGCCAGGGGATGTCGGGGGCCGAGGCGATGACGGTGGTCTCCTGCTGGGGGTCCGCGTCGTGGTACTGGACCCTGAAGGGGATGTTTCCGTCTTTCACCGTCCAGGTGGAGGGCGCGAGGCAGAGCTCCAGGCCGATGCCGAAGCTGGCCTGATCCGTGAACGCCGCGGTGAGCCCCGGCTGCTGGACCGTGGAGGGGGCAGCGGGAACGGGGAGCACGAAGCGCTGCAGCTCCGTGAGGATCACGATGTGGTCCTGCTGGGGCAGGATCTCGGCGTCCCGCACGCGCACGGCCACGCACAGCTCATGGGGAGCCAGCCGCGCGGCCAGGGCGAAGCTGGCGTCCCGGGCGTTCTCCCACGACCCCAGGCCGGACTCCACGTGGGAGGCGGTCCCCACGGACAGGGCTTGGTCCTTTGACCACTCGCGCAGATCGCCGTCGGGGGTGCAGGGCTGAGCCATGGCGATCACCGAGCCCGCCATCTTGAAGCGCCGCTCGAGCACCTCGAGGCCGCTGGAGGGGAAGTACTCCTCGGCGATCCAGCTCACGCTGACCACGCCGGCCACGTGGTCGAGCAGGGCCATGGCCTCACCCTGCTGGCCGTGGGGCAAGGCCAGCATGACCTCGTCGTCGGCCATGTACACGGCGAAGCCCCGCTCAGGGCCGTAGCGCTCGAAGCGCTGGGAGGCGCGGGCATCACCCAGCTCCTCCAGCTCACCGCTGTACAGGCCTACCTCCCAGAACCTCTCCTCACCCTGATCGTCCTCCAGCCGCAGCAGGGCCTGGCGCTCCCGCATGTGCACCACCTCGAGCGGGCCAGACCCCACCGCCCCCTCTGCGACCTGGACGGTGAAGGAGGTGCTCCGAAGCAGGTCCCCCACCTCGAGCTGGTGGCGAGCTCCCGGGCCGGGGGCGCTGAGGACGCTGGGCGCGAGCTCCAGCAGCTGCTGGCCGTTGTAGGAGACCAGGCCCCGGGCGACCCTGAGGCCAGGGCGGATGTGGGGCGCATCGAGATCCACCATCAGGCTGGCGTACTCACCGTCCTCGAGGCGCACCACGACGTTCACCATCACCGGCAACCCCATGCGCTGGGGCGCCTCACAGGCGGAGGGGACCGCGACCAGCGCGGAGGCCGCTGCCAGGCCCAGCAGGCCGCGCCCCCACCAGGGCATCAGGGCGCGAGCAGGCACCGCGGATCCGTTGGATCGGGGACGACGACACGCGCAGGCTCGAGCCCGAACACCGGTGGGCGTGCGGACGCAGGGACGCGGGGCCATGACCCAGGTTTCGACCACCGAGTGAAAGCGAAGGCCTCCCGCGCCAGAGGCGCGCGCCGCTCATCAAGCGGCGAAGATGGGGGGGCCAGGGCTCCGGTGGAGCCCTGGCGGGCGGAGCAGGCGCGGGAGCGCCGGTCGCGCAGGCGAGCGCAGCCCCGGAAAGGCGCGTGTCGCGCCCGGATAGGGGGGGAAGAATCTGTCTTCCCCCAAAAAAATGGCGAGGACGTCGATTCGGCCAAGCGCCGAATCGAGGACCGTTGCCGGGCGCAGTCGCCGACGGGGGGCAGGCTCATCGGCGGCCGGTACCTCCGAACTGGTACTGGCCTTCGACGGTGAACAGGGGGGTGTTGATGGGCACGTCGGCCTTGCGCTCGGGCACATAGGGTGCGCAGAAGAGGTGCCGGTAGCTGAGGCGCAGCCCCACCGGACCCTTCTGGACGGTGAGATCGAGACCCAAGAAGCCCGCCACCTCGGTGGAGAAGGGGTTGCGCCCCGCCACGCTGTCGGAGTCCAGATCCGCCAGCCACACCGCCGCCATGCCGGCCCGGGGCAGGAAGTCGAAGCCGAAGGCCTGGGGCTGGACGTGGGGCACGCGGATGCCCGGAGCGATGTAGATGCCATGCCGCAGCCGCATGGCGTCCTCGGGATCGGTGTCGGGGTCGAGGGTCGCGGGATCCGGTTCCCCCAGGCTGCCGAAGCCGCCTGCGTCCACGAAAGCCAGCCGGGTGAGCCGGCTGTCGAAGCCGATGGTGAGCCCCACGGTGGCCGGACCCTGGACGAAGCTGGCGCCCAGGTGCAGGCGATTCATGGGATCGAGGGACTGAGCCCTGGCGGCGGTGGGAACCGCGAGGGCGGCCAGCAGGACGCCAGCCAGCGCGCTGCGGGAAGATCGGAGTGCTTTTCCCATGCCGAGCTCCAGGGTTCGGGGACGGGCCAGGGGTCTCAAGATAGCCCCTCGCGCGAGAGTCCGCGCTATGGCGCGGCGGCTGGCGGGTCAGGGAAGAGTCGTGCCGACAGATCTCGCAGGCCTCGCATGTCCCGGATGGGGCGATCCAACAGGGGCACGTCGACCACGAAGTACCCCGCACTGGCCATGGCGTTTACACGATCCACGAAGGGCCGCTCTTCGTGAACCACCGAGCGCAGTCGCTTGTGGGCCACATCGAGCCGGGCGAGCAGCGAGGGTGCCGTGTGGGCCGGCAGATCGACCGCCAGCGCTGCAGCGCGCTCGCGCAGCAGCTCCGGCGCGCTCAGCTCGCCGTCGTGGCAGCGGTGCACCTGGTTGAGCACGAAGCCGGCGAGGGGCAGGTTCCGGGCCCGCAGCTCGTCGTGGAAGAAGCTGGCCACGTCCACCGAGGGCTCGTTGGGCGCCGTGACCACCAGGAAGGCGGTGCCCGGATCGGCGAACAGGCGGGTGACCGCCGCGTGGCGGTCGTGGAAGCCGTCCATGAGCTCCCGGAAGGCCTGGAAGAAGCCAGAGAGTTCGTCCAGGAACTCCCTGCCGAAGATCATGCCCAGCAGCCTGAACACCACGCCGGAGGTGCCCACCAGCACCCGGCCGAACACCCGCTTCTCGTCGTAGGGGGTGAGGAACCACTTGACGATCTGGCGGTCCACGAAGCGGGCCAGGCGCCCCGGGGCCTCGATGAAGTCCAGGGCGTTCTTGACCGGCGGCGTGTCCAGCACGATCAGATCGTACTCACCGGAGCAGTGCACGTCGTACAGCCGCTCGGTGGCCATGTACTCCTGGCTGCCCGCGAAGTTGTCCGAGACCACCCGGTAGATGCGGTTGCCGAAGATGGCCCGCCGGGTCTCGTCGTCCGGCGCCAGCCGGTGGACCAGATCGTCGAAGGTGGCCTGGGTGTCGAGCATGCAGGCATGCAGCTCGCCCCCTTCGGCGGCGTCGGGCAGCTCGATGCGCCGCACCTCGTTGCCGAAGGACTGCAGGCCAAGGGCGTTGGCCAGCCGCCGCGCGGGATCGATGGTGAGCACCAGGACGCGCCGCCCGCGCCGCGCGGCCTCGAGCCCCAGGGCCGCCGCGGTGGTGGTCTTGCCCACGCCGCCGGATCCCACACAGACGATGATGCCCCGCAGGCGGATCAGCTCCGCGAGGCCCGCCTGAGGCGTCGCGGCGCTCACAGGCCACCCTGGCGGATCGAGGATCGCGCCCATGACCTGAGCAGCAAGGCCTCCATACGGCGCACCCGCGTGCCCGCTCCCCCGGTCGCGCCCATCAGGGGCGCCACCAGCAGCTCCATGTCGGTCTCGTCCTGAAGGCGCTGCTCGGCCAGGCCCGTGGCCTGCTCCCGCTCGGCCTCCCAGTGGCCCGCCCGGACCAGCTCGAGCTCAGGGCCCTGCTGGGCCTGATGGGAGCCGTGTCCCAGGTCCTGAGCCAAGCGCTCGAGCAGGCTGTGCTCGTGGGGGGTCAGCACCGGCTGCATGCCCTGGTTGAGCACCACCAGGGGCATGGCCAGCTCGGGGATCACGGCCCGCAGCTTCTGCCAGGTCTCGATGGTCTCGTTGACCACCATCTCCTCGGGCAGGGCGCACAGGACCAGCTGGGTGTCGTCCCGGGCGATGCGCAGCAGGGCCTCGTCCATGGTGCGGCGCACCGGGCCTGCGGGGAAGAGGCTGGCGGCGCCCGAGAAGACCCGGAAGAACGAGATGGCATGCCCGGAGGCGGGCAGGTCGACCACCACCAGATCGTAGGCCTCCAGCAGCTGCATCAGGCGGGCGAAGGTGACCACCTCGCGGGAGCCGGGGGTGACGTCCAGAAACAGGCGCACCATGCGGTTGCCCAGGATCAGGCGGACCACCCGCTGCACTGGCACGAAGCGCCCCAGCCACTCCTCGAGGGCCTCGAACCAGGTGATGTTGGTGATGGCCAGCCGAGGCGAGACGGCCACCGGCTGGAAGCCCGGCTGGAAGTCATAGTACTCGGTGAGCGAGGGGCGCTGGTTGTCCACCTCGGCCAGGCAGACCCGGCGTCCCTGGCCGGCGGCCGCCCTGGCGAAGGCCAGCGCGAGGGTGGTCTTGCCGGTGCCGCCCTTGCCCGTCACGAACAGCAGGCGCGACGAGAGCAAGCGTCCGAGGCAGCTGCTCACGGGGACTCCGAAGGCTCCTAGATGTCCAGGTTGCGCACGTTCATGGCATTGCGCTCGATGAACTGACGACGCGGCTCGACCGCGTCGCCCATCAGGATCGTGAAGATCTCGTCGGCGTCGGTCTGGTTCTCGACCTCGACGCGCACCAGGGTGCGCGCGCTCGGATCCATGGTGGTGTTCCAGAGTTGATCGGGGTTCATCTCGCCCAGGCCCTTGTAGCGCTGGATGTCGTAGCCCTTGGCCACGGTGCGCATGAGCACTTCCTGCAGGGCCCACCAGGTGTTGATGGGATCGCTGCCCGCCACGACCACCGGCAGGGGGAGCTGCTCGGCCAGGTTGCGGTGGATGTTGCGGAAGTGGTCGAGATCCCCAGCTTCTGAGGTGCCGCCGAAGCGCAGGGCGCGCTGGACGCCCTCGCGGACACCGGTGAGCACCACCACCCGCTCGCCGGTGAGGGGGCTGATCTCGAGCTCGGCCTTGGGCTGGTTGAGCTCGGGAAGCCAGCGGGTCAGGTTCTCGACGAACAGATCCAGGCGGGCGCGCTCGGCGTCGGAGTCCTCGAGATCGTCCAGGCCGCCGGACAGGAACCAGATGTCCAGGACGTCCGGGTGGACCATGCGCTCGTGGAGCTTGAGCCGAGCCACGTAGCGGTTGAGCACGTGGACCGCGGCGGCCAGGGCTTCGCCGGCCAGGCTACCCGTGGCGGTCTCGAGGCTCACAGAGCCGAGGCCCGAGCTGACCAGGACGGCCTCGAGCTCGGCGTCGTCCTTGAGGTAACGCTCCTTCTTGCCCCGCTTGATCCGGTACAGGGGAGGCTGCGCGATGTAGAGGTGGCCCTTCTGCACCAGCTCGCCCATCTGGCGGTAGAAGAAGGTGAGCAGCAGGGTGCGGATGTGGGAGCCGTCCACGTCGGCGTCGGTCATGATGATGATGCGGTGGTAGCGCAGCTTGACCAGGTCGAACTCGGCGCCGATGCCCGTGCCCAGGGCGGAGATGATGGTGCGAATTTCCTGGTTGGAGAGCATCCGATCCAGGCGGGCCTTCTCGACGTTGATGATCTTGCCCCGCAGGGGCAGGATGGCCTGAGTGCGGCGGTCGCGGCCCTGCTTGGCGGAGCCGCCTGCAGAGTCGCCCTCGACCAGGTACAGCTCGCACAGCGCCGGATCGCGCTCCTGGCAGTCGGCCAGCTTGCCCGGCAGGTTCGAGCCCTCGAGCAGGGACTTGCGGCGGGCGAGATCCCGGGCCTTGCGGGCGGCGTCGCGCACCCTGGCGGCGTCGATGGACCGCTTGATGATGCCCTTGGCCACCGTGGGGTTCTCTTCGAAGTAGATGCCCAGCTGCTCGTTGGTGACCGACTCGGTGAGGCCCTTGGCCTCTGAGTTGCCCAGCTTGGTCTTGGTCTGGCCCTCGAACTGGGGATCCGCGATCTTGACCGACAGCACGGCGGTGAGGCCCTCGCGGATGTCCTCGCCCGAGATGGTGGCGCCCTTGAGCTCCTTGAGCAGCCCGGCCGAGGCGGCGTAGGCGTTGACCGTGCGGGTCAGGGCCGCCTTGAGACCCGAGACGTGGGTGCCGCCCTCGACGGTGTTGATGTTGTTGGCGAAGCTGTAGAGCAGCTCGTTGTAGGAGCTGGTCCACTGCAGGGCCAGATCGACCTCGAGGCCTTCCCGGGCGCCGTGGATGGCCACCGGCTCGGGGTGCAGGGGCTGGCGGTCGCGGTTGAGGTGATCGACGTAGGAGACCAGCCCGCCTTCGTAGCACCAGGTGAACTCGGTGTCGTCGCGCAGATCTCGCAGGGCGATGGTGACCCCGGGGTTGAGGTAGGCCAGCTCCCGCAGGCGGGTGGCGAGCCGCTGCGAGGAGAACTCGATGGTCTCCTCGAAGATCTCGGGGTCGGGCTGGAAGGTGACCTTGGTGCCCTGGAGCTCGGTAGGGCCGACCTGCTTGAGGGGGTAGACGGGCACGCCGCGCTTGTAGCGCTGCTTCCAGTGGTAGCCGTCCCGGTGCACGTCGACCCGCAGCCAGATGGACAGGGCGTTGACGCAGGAGACGCCCACGCCGTGCAAGCCGCCGCTGACCTTGTAGGAGCTGTCGGAGAACTTGCCGCCCGCATGCAGGGTGGTCATGACCACCTCGACCGCTGAGCGCCCTTCGGTGGCGTGCATGTCCACAGGGATGCCGCGGCCGTTGTCGGTCACGCTGCAGGACCCATCGGGGTTGATGGCCACATCGACCTTGTCGCAGTGGCCCGCCAAGGCTTCGTCGATGGCGTTGTCTACGACCTCGTTGACCAGATGGTGGAGGCCCCGGGATCCGGTCGTGCCGATGTACATGGCGGGGCGCTTGCGCACCGCCTCGAGGCCCTCGAGGACCTGGATGCTCGAGGCGTCATAGGCGTTGGGAACTCTGTCCTGATCTGACATGGTGCACCAGTTGGCCTCATCGGTGATCATGGAGCTTCGAGCACGTTTCTCGGAGACCAAGCGCCAGACACGATGGGCGGGCTTTGAACACCCTAAGCTAACCGTCCGAAACCACTGATGCCACCGTCCCTGCGCGGATCTCCACGGCCTGCCCACCGCGGCGTGAGCAGTCCAGGATCGGCCTGGGATCGGTGGTGGTCACCACCACCTGGGATCGCAGCTGCTCGATGAGGGACACCAGGCGACCGAGCCGGCTGGCGTCCAGCTCGGAGCTCAGATCGTCCACCAGCAGCAGCGGAGGATCACCCCCCGACCCCGCCACGGACAGCTCCGCCAGCTTGAGGGCCAGGGCCAGGGTGCGGACCTGGCCCTGGGAGCCGAAGCTACGGGCCGACTCGATCCGGTCGTCCAGCTGACCCAGGCCGAGGATCAGATCGTCCCGCTGAGGGCCCACCAGGTTGATGCCGCGCCGGATCTCCTCGTCCCGGGAGCCCTCGAGGAGCTGCTGGTAGCGCTGGGCCATGCGCTCACCAGAGAGCTCTGGATGCTCCTTGGGGGCCAGGGAGCAGCGGTAGCGCAGGCCCACCTGGACCCCTCCGCTCAGCTCGGCATGCACCCGCTCGAGGGGCTCCGCCAGGGCTCCGACCAGGCGCTGCCGGCCCAGAGCCACGGCCACTCCGGCGGGGATCAGCCGCTCGTCCCAGGCCGACAGCTCCTGGTGGGTGGCGCGCCCGGAGCGCAGCAGCGCCGCCTTCTGAGCCAACACCCGCCGGAACACCCGCACGTGGTCCAGGTGGGTCGGCCAGGCGTTGAAGGCCGCGCGATCCAGGAAGCGCCGGCGCAGATCGGGGCCGCCTCGCACGATCTGCACGTCATCGGGGGTGAAGGTGACCGCCCGCAGCCGCGCGAAGTAGGGCCCAGCGTCCCGCACCGCTTCGCCATCCATGCGAACCCGGCGCTGGAAGCTGCCGTCCTCGGCCCTCCCCACCCCCACGCTGAGCCGGGAGCTGCCCAGCTCACTGGTGGAGAGCCCCGCCACAGAGGCCACGGCACCGCCCCAGCGCAGCACCTGGTCCCAGGAGGCCGCCCGGAAGCTCTTCCAGGTGGCCAGCACGGCCATGGCCTCGAGCAGGTTGGTCTTGCCGGCACCGTTGGCGCCCCACAGCACCACCAGATCCGAGCCCAGCTCCAGCTCCAGGGCCTCGGCATTTCGCCAGTCGCGGACCTGGAGGTTGTTCAGGCGCATCGAGGGTGACGGATCGGACTAGTCGAGCCTGATAGGCATGATGATGAACAGCGAGTCTTCGTCGGTGGGGGAGCGCACCATGCACGGGGACAGGGGCTCGCCCAGCTCGAGGACCAGCTCGTCCTCGTCGATGCAGTTCACCACCTCGAGGAAGTAGCGCACGTTGAAGCCCATCTCGATGGGATCGCCCTCGAAGACCATGGGCACCGGGTGCTTGGCCTCGCCGTGATCGATGCCGCGGGAGGTGATGAGCACCTCGTCGTCCGCGAAGCTCATGCGGATGGTGCTGGCCTGGTCGATGGCCTCGAGGGCCACCCGGCGCAGGGCGTCGCGGAAAGCGACACGGTTGACCACCACCCGGCGCTGGAAGTTGGTGGGCAGCACCGAGCGGTAGGCCGGGAACTCGCCATCCACCAGGCGGGTGTGGAGCACAGAGGTGCCGATGGTGAAGCTGGCGGCGCGCTCGCCGAAGGCGATCTCCACGTCGGCATCGGCCACGTCGAGCATCTTTCGGATCTCGTGCAGGGCCTTGCGGGGCACCAGCATGTGGCGACCCATGCCGAACTCGCCCTCGTAGGCCGCGCCGGCGTAGCACAGCCGGTTGCCATCGGTGGTGACCAGGCGCAGCCGGGTCTTGCCCTCGAGATCCTCTACGGACTCGAGGTGGCCGCCGTTGAGCCCGTAGCGCTGATCGTCGGCGGGGATGGCGAAGACGGTGCGGTCGATGATGCGCAGCAGCTCGCCGGCCTTGACGGTCAAGGTGGCCGAGGCCTCGAAGGCGGGCAGCGTGGGGTACTCGTCGGGGGGCAGGCCCACCAGGCGGAAGTGGGCGGGGGGCGCATCGACCACCAGGGCATGGTTGTCCTGGCCCACGAGGTGGACCGCCCGGTCGGGCAGGTTCCGCGCCACCTGGAACAGGTGGACCGCATGCACGCAGGCGAGCCCGCGCTTGGCCACCTCGGCCGGGAAGCGATGGATGACCGTGATCTCCTGGTCGGTCGCGGTGACCTGGAGGTGGTCGTCCTTGGCGGAGAGGAGGGTGTGAGCCAGCACCTGCTGGTTGCTGCGCCGCTCGACCACGCCCTGGACTGTGCCGAGGGCCCGCGCGAGCTCTTCCTGGGTGATGTAGAGGTCCATGGATTCTCTCCGGAGAGGTCGATCCTTCCTTTAGCCACGCAGCCCATGATCAGGCCAACGGATGAGCGTTCTGGGAGGAAGGGAGATGGCTCCGACCTTCCGTATACCAGAAGGATGGATCCATTTACTTCTATACTCAGTAGTCTTGTCAGGTCCGGTGGAAAGAAGGGAAATCGTCCGAATAGATTGTTGGAGGTACGCTCTCGACCGGGAAACCTGGGGAAGACAGCGAGGTGTTCCAGCGGAGGAGCGGTGGAGGCAGCGGACCCTTGGTGGGACCGACCCCATCTTCCATCGACCTTCCCCCGGATGCCCACTGGATGTTCCTGTGGGTTTCCACAGGCCCTTCCACAGGCGGGGCCGGATCAGCTCTGCAGGTTTTTTTCGAGGAGCTCGAGGATGGCCTGCATGTCCGGATCTTTGTCTCGCTGCTTCTTGATGCGGCGGTAGGCGTACTGGACCGTGGAGGAGTCGCGGCCCCCCACGGAGCGGCCGATGTCTGGGAACGACAGGTTGGTGTGCTCACGGATCAGGTAGATGGCCACATGGCGGGGGCGAACCAGGCGCTTCTGGTGGGAGGTCCCCAGGATGTCCGAGGTCTTCACGTTGTGGATCCGCGCCACCGTCTTGATGATCTGATCGGGGGTGATGATGGGGTTTTCGGCCACGATCAGGTGGGCCAGGCGCTTGCGTGCGGTCTCGAGGGTGATGGGCTCGCTGTACATGGCGGTGATGGCCGCCAGGCGCTTGAGCGCCCCCTCGAGCTCGCGGATGTTGCCGCGGACCCCGCCGGCGATGAAGAGCGCGACCTCGTTGGGGATGGACAGCCCCAGCTCCTCGCCCTTCTTGTGGAGGATGGCCAGCATGGTCTCGAGGTCGGGGGGCTGGAGATCCACCTCCAGGCCACCCGAGAAGCGGGTGCGCAGGCGTTCTTCGAGGCCTTCGATGTCCCGGGGCAGCATGTCTGCGGTCATCACGATCTGGCGGCCGGCGTTCTGGAGGGCCTCGAAGGTGTGGAAGAACTCTTCTTGGGTGCCCCGCTTGCCCCCCAGGAACTGGATGTCGTCCATCAGCAGCACGTCGGAGCGGCTGCGGTAGCGCTCGCGGAACTCGGGCGTGCGCTTGTAGCGGATGGCCGTGATCATCTCGTTCATGAACTGCTCGGCCGTGACGTAGCAGATCCGGGCGGTGGGCTCCTGGCGCAGGATCCGGTTTCCGATGGAGTGGACCAGGTGGGTCTTGCCAAGGCCGGTGCCGCCGTAGATGAACAGGGGGTTGTACTGGCCCCCGGGGAAGTCGGCGACCGCCAGGCAGGCGCCGTGGGCGAACTCGTTGCAGGCGCCCACCACGAAGTTCTCGAAGGTCTTCTCCGGGTTGGGACGCCCGCGCCAGCCCAGGGGACCCTCCGGGGCGGGCTCCCGTCCGGGGCTCTCGATGCTCAGCTCGGTGGGCATGACCACGTCCTCTGTCCCGGCGGTGCGGGAGAAGCCGCTGGGGTCTTCCTCCTGCAGCTGGATGTCGATGCCCACCGTGCGCCCCAGGACGCCGGAGAAGGTGCGCTTCATGGCCTCCTGGTAGTTGTCCACGATCCAGTCGCGGTGGAAGCGGCTCGGGACCTCGAGGATCACCTCTCCCTGGCGCACCTCCAGGATGCGCACTTCGCTGAACCAGGCGTCCAGGTTGTGGGCGCTGATGTGATCTGCCAGGACGTCTCGGACCTGGTTCCAGAGATCCTGCATGGGGGCTGACCTGAGCCGGCTGTCCCCTGGGGGCAAAGACCGGAGTCGAAGTGTGGCTGGGATGAAGGCGTCCGTACACGGTAGCAGTGCCCCGGTACCCGAACAAGCCGCGCTGGATCCACCACGTTGCCAAGCGGGTTTCGGAGCCTGAGCCAGCTCGGTCGCGGAGGCGGGCGGTGGGGCTTCGACCCTTGACCCGGTGCGGCTGGTGACGAGATCGTTCGCCATCGACCCGTTCGAGAACTTGCTCCCATGCTTCCGCATGGATATGAGCGCGGCCGACTCGGCCGGAGTGTGCCTGTAGCGGGTCTCCCCTCCGCGTCCACATTGCTTCCCCTATGGGGAAATACGGCTTCGGAGGCTTCTATGTCCAAGAGAACCTATCAGCCCAGCAGGATCAAGCGTAAGCGTTGCCACGGGTTCCGCGCCAGAATGAAGACCACGGGCGGCCGCAGGGTCATCGCTCGGCGTCGTGCCAAGGGCCGTCAGCGCCTGGTGGTCACGGTCCCCTCGAAGGCACGCTAGCCTGCTCGAAGCGAGTTTCCTTTCCTCGCAGGATCAGGCTGCGGGCAACCCGGGACTACCGCCGGGTGCACGCTGATGGCCAAAGGATCCACCTGGCCCACCTGATCGCCGTGTACGCACGCGGCCCCGGGGAGGTCAGTCGCTTCGGCATGGCTGTCAGCCGCAAGGTGGGCAACGCCGTGGTCCGCAACCGGGTCAAGCGCCGGCTCCGAGAGGCCTTCCGGCAACTCCAGGGTGAACTCCCCGGCGGCTGGGATGTGGTCTTCATCGCCCGCGCCTCGGCGGCCCCGGCAGACCAGGCCACCCTGCGCGGCGAGGTGCAGCGCGCCCTGATGCGGATTCGGGGATCGCGATCATGAAGCGCATCGCCACGGGATTGATCCGCCTCTACCAGCTGCTGACGCGGCCCTGGATGCCGCCCATTTGCCGCTTCCATCCGTCTTGCTCGGACTACACCATGGTTGCGGTGGAGCGGCACGGCCTGTGGCGGGGGGGCTGGTTGGGTGCTTGGCGCATCTTACGCTGCCACCCGTTCAACCCAGGGGGTTACGACCCCGTTCCCCCACTCGCTTGTGAGCATGAGGGACCCGAGGCTCCAGCCCGGGACCCGAGCGCGGGAGAGTCCACGTGAACGAAGGTGACGGCAACGAGAAGAGGGCGATCATCGCCATCGTGCTCAGCTTGGCGGTGGTCTGGATCTGGTCCTCTTTCATCGCGCCCCAGCAGGCGCCGCCTCAGGATCTGCCCGTGCAGGTGCCTGTGGAGCAGCTTGCCCAGGCTGATGCTCCGGCGGCCGGCGCGACCACGGATCCCGCCACGGTAGCGGCCACGGATCCAGCCCAGCCCGTGCCGGTCGCGGTCCCCGGGATTCAGGCCACCCCCGATCTGCCCGAGCGCCTCGTCCAGCTGCGCGCCGAGCAGTGGACCGGCGAGTGGACCAGCCGCGGCGGCGTGCTCCGTGCCCTCGAGCTGCCCAACCACAACGGCCCCTACACCATCGGCGTCATCTACAAGTGGATCATCGCCAAGGTAAAGGGCGATGATCCCGGCCCCTACGCGCCCTACTCCGACGGCGACCAGCCCGAGCGCCTGCTCAGCCAGGCCGCCCACCTGGGCATGGCCGGCGGCATGGACAGCGCCTTCGCCGATGGCGACTACGAGCTGGTCTCCTCCAGCGCCACCGAGGCCGTCTTCCAGCGCGTCACCGCTGGCGGGCTGAAGATCACCAAGCGCTACACCGCCGGCCCCGAGCCCTACCAGGGCAACCTCGCCCTGAGCTACGAGAACGCCAGCCAGCAGACCCTCCGCGGTCGCCTCTGGGTCGGCGTCGCCGACACCCTCGAGGGCAAGTACACCCGCTTCTCCAACTTCGCGCGCCCCGCCTCGGTCGTAGATGGCGACCTCGAGGTCGAGGACGATCTCGACGACCTGCTGGAAGGTCCCGTGCGCCGCGCCGGGGCCGTGTCCTGGCTGGGCATCGCCAGCCGCTACTTCCTGCTGGCCATGGTGCCCGATCAGGCTGGCTGGGGCCGCCACGAGGCCGCCGCTGTCGGCGTCGATCAGGGCGGAGTCTTCCTGGTGGCCGACGACGTGGAGCTCGCGCCCGGGCAGAGCCACGAGCTGTCCCTCTGGATCTACGCTGGCCCCAAGGCGCACCAGGAGCTGACCAGCCTGGGCCACGATCTCGAGAAGTCCATCCAGTGGGGATTCTTCGGCTTCTTCGCCAAGATCCTGTACTGGCTGCTGGTCTCCATCCACGGCCTGGTCGGCAACTGGGGCGTGGCCATCATCGTCCTGACCCTGCTGGTCAAGGGCCTCTTCTATCCGCTCACCCAGAAGTCCTTCCGCTCCCAACAGGAGATGAAGACGCTCCAGCCTCTCATGAACGAGATGAAGGAGAAGTACAAGGACGACCGGGAGATGCAAGCTCAGGAGCAGATGCGGCTCTTCAAGGAGCACGGCGTCAACCCCATGTCGGGTTGTCTGCCGATGGTCATTCAGATGCCCATCTGGTTCGCACTGTATTCCACGCTCCTCTACAGCGTGGATCTCTACCGCAGCGAGTTTCTGGTCTGGCAGGATCTGTCCTCCCAGGACCCGTTCGCGGTGCTGCCCATCCTAGTGGGCGTCCTCATGCTGGCTCAGCAGTGGATGACCCCCATGACGGGCGTAGATCCGGCTCAGGCGAAGATGTTCAAGCTCATGCCGCTCATCTTCATCTTCATCATGTTCAGCCTGCCGTCGGGTCTATGCCTCTACATCACCATCAACAGCGTGCTGACCATCGTCCAGCAGTGGTTCATCCGCAAGAAGTACGGGGGCGATCTCGTCCCCGCTACCGGTGTCGCGGATGATGCCTCCGAACAGAGGCTGGCCAAGAAGGAAGCGAAGAAGAAGGCGAGGAAGAACAAATGACCGAACAGACCAACATCCCCAGCGATCCTCCTGTCGAGGGCGCTGTCTCTGGCGAAGGCGACGACCTGCAGGCGGCCCTACGGGACGCAGCGGCCAAGCTCGAGCTCGATCCCTCCCTGCTCGAGCTCAAGCTCGACCTGTCCCACTTCAAGAACCCCAAGACCGGCATCAACATGGGCGTCGACACCGTCAAGATCTGGGCCTGGCCCAAGGATCCGGCGGTCATCGAGGTGAGCGAGAGCGCCCGCGGCTGGATGAACGAGCTGCTCGAGCGCATGGACTTCGGCGGCAAGGTCGACGTCCGCGTGAACGGCAAGGTCGTCTGGTTGCGCGTCGACACCCCCAAGGGCGGCCACTTCGTGGGCAAGCAGGGCGTCACCCTCAACGCCGTGCGCACCCTGCTCAACACCGCCATGGGCGCCGCCCACCCGGGCTTCGAGTTCAAGGTGGACGTGGCCGACCAGCGCCGGGAGCGCGAGGATCGTCCCCGTGACCGCGACGACCGTCCCCGTGGCCGTGACCGCGACGACCGTCCCCGAGGCCGTGACCGTGACGATCGTGGCCGTGGCCGTGACCGCGACGATCGCCGCTCCCGCCCGCCCCGCGAAGATCGCCCCCCCGCGGAGATCGTCCCCCCCGCGGAGATCGTCCCCCCCGCGGAGATCGTCCCCCCCGTGACGACCGCGGCCCCCGCGAAGAAGACGAGGACACCAAGACCCGCAACCGCGACATCGAGCGCCTGGCCCACCGGCTGGCCCAGCGTGTCGAGAAGAGCGGCAAGGCCGAGCTGATCCGCAAGGAGATGAACAGCTACGCCCGCCGCATCGTGCACATGGTCGTAGCCGAGTACCCCAGCCTGGCCACCGAGTCCGTGGGCGAGGGCCAGCACAAGCAGGTCCGCATCCTGCCCGCTGGTGGTGAGACCTCCGAGCCCAGCGCCGAGTAGCTCGGCCGCGCGCCATGCAGCCCCGAGGTGGCGCGGGTGTGGAGCAGAGCGACACCATCGTCGCCTGCGCCACACCCTGGGGCCGCGCCGCCATCGGTGTGGTGCGGCTCTCCGGATCTGGCGTCGCCCAGGTCCTGGGTGAGGTCTGTCCGCGGCGTGCCGGCATGCCTCCGGCTCGCCGCGCCGTGCTCGTCCAGCTGCGCGACAGTGGCGGGATCTTCGACGAGGGCCTGCTCAGCTGGATGCCGGGGCCCGGATCCTACACCGGCGAGGACAGCGCCGAGATCTCCTGCCACGGCAACCCGCTGCTGGTGGAGCGCCTGCTGGCCGCCTGCGTGGCGGCGGGCTGTCGCGTGGCCCTGCCCGGCGAGTTCACCCGCCGCGCCCACTCCCACGGACGGCTCGACCTGATCCGCGCCGAGGCGGTGCTGCAGGCCATCGAGGCGCGCTCCCCGGGCGGGCTCGAGCTCGCCTCCCGCGCCCTGCGGGGTGAGCTGGGGGGCTGGCTCGAGGCCCAGCGCCAGGAGCTGCTGGCCATCGGGGCCGAGCTCGAGGCGCGGCTCGACTTCCCCGATCAGCTCGAGCTGCTCCTCGACGGCTCGCCCGGGCTGCAGGACGACGATCTGCTCGTGGCCCGCATCCTTCGCGCTCAGGGCGTGCTGGCTGCGGCGGCCGCCACTCACCGGCGGGCGCGGGTGCAGGTTCAGGGGGCCCGGGTCGCGCTGCTCGGGCCGGTCAACGCGGGCAAGAGCAGCCTGTTCAATGCCCTGCTGGGGCGCCGTCGCGCCCTGGTCAGCGCCCAGCCTGGCACCACCCGGGACGTGCTCGAGGCCAGCGTGGAGCTGTGCGGCCTGCCCGTGTTGTTGATGGACACAGCCGGTGAGAACCTGGCGCCTGAGGAGCTCGAGCGCGCTGGCATCGAGCTGCGGGACGAGCTGCTGGCCGAGGTGGATCTGCTGGTGGTCGTGCTGCCCGCCCACCAGCTGGCCCGGCGGGAGGTGGCCGCCCTGGCGGCCCGGACCCGTGCCCACCCCCGGGTGCTCGTGGGCAACCACGCCGATCGCGACGGGGCCTGCTTCTCCCTGGGGGGGCTCCCCCTGATCCCCACCTGCGCCCTGGACGGGCAGGGCCTGGACGCGCTGCGCGGGGCCATCGCCCAGGCCCTGGTGGGCGAGGAGCCGGGCGAGAGCGCCGCGGTCATCGCCAGCCAGCGGCAGCACGAGCTGCTGCTGGCCGCATCCCAGCGGCTGGAGCAGGCCCGGCTCGCGCTGGTGGGCGAGGCCGGTGTGGCGGTGGCTGCCGAGGAGCTGCTGGCTGCCCTGACCCGGCTGGGCGAGGTCAGCGGGGGAGGCGTCCGCGACGAGGTCCTCGACGCCCTGTTCGAGCGCTTCTGCATCGGCAAGTAGCGCCCTGGGATACACTGCGGCTTCGTCCCGAGCCCTTCCCTGTGCGGAGACACCATGCGCTCGCTGTTCGTGATGGACCCCCTGCCCGGAATCGATCAGGCCGGCGACTCCACCTGGATGTTGATGCTCGAGAGCCGGCGGCGCGGGTGGCCCGTGCACTGGTGTGAGCCCCGGGATCTGTACTCCCAGGGTGGAGATGTCTTCGCTCGAGCCCACGGCTTCGAGGGCCTGGACCAGCCGCCTCACTACCGATCGGAGGGGCCCACCGAGCTGGCCCTGGCGGACTGTCGCCTGGTGTGGATGCGCAAAGATCCTCCCATCGACATGGACTACTTCCTGTGTACCTACCTGTTGGATCTTGCGGCGCGGCGCACCACCGTCCTCAATGCGCCGCGCGCCATCCAGCTGGCCAACGAGAAGATCTTCGCCCTGCACTTCCCCGAGCTCTGCCCAGAGACCATGGTCAGCGCCGACCCCGCCCGGGTCCGCGCCGAGGTGGAGCGCATGGGCCAGGCGGTGATCAAGCCCTGGGACGGCTGCGGCGGACGCGGCGTCGTGATCACCCGGGCCGGCGATCCGAACCTGGGCGTGCTCGCCGAGCTGCTCACCGACCAGGGCCGCCGCGCCGCCATCGTGCAGCGCTACCTGCCCGCCATCGCCGCGGGCGACAAGCGCATCATCCTGGTGGACGGCGAGCCCCGGGGCTGGCTCAACCGGGTGCCCGGGCCCCGCGACCATCGCGGCAACATGCACGTGGGCGCCTCCGCCCAGCCCTGTGAGCTGGACGACCGTGATCGCAGCATCTGCGACGTCATCGGCCCCAGCTTGAAGGAACATGGGATGATCTTCGTAGGCATCGACGTCATCGGGGGGCTGCTCACGGAGATCAACGTGACCAGCCCCACGGGCATCCAGGAAGCCAACCGCTTCATGGGTGTCACCCTCGAGAGAGACATCATCGACGCCGCAGTCCGGCGCGCTCACCTGCAGCATGGAGACGAGGCATGAGGACGAACACCCCCTGGTTCATCCTGGCGGCTCTGCTGGCCGCGGTCCCCGCCACCGACGCCTTCGCCGAGGCGGTCAAGCGGAGCTCCAAGACCAGCTCCAGCGACGAGGAGGACGACGAGTCCTCCGGCACCGAGGACATCGACGAGGGCACCATGCTGCGCAACCAGGCGCCGCGCCTCGAGGGGCTGCCCGAAGAGGACGGCCGCGTGGGCCTGCGCGAGACCTTGCAGGAGCAGTACAACCGCCCCTACGACAACGTGGTCTACCGGGGCGCCGAGGTCCTGCAGCTGCCCCCCGAGTTCGTCCATGGCGCCCGCCAGGGCCTCGAGCTCATCTACCTCAGGAACTATCCGGGGGCCCTCGAGCACTTCGGGCAGATGGACAAGGACTACCCCGGCTCTGGGCTGGGCCCTGTGGGCCGCGGCCTCATCTACCAGGCGCTGATGCTCGAGAACTTCGACTTCGACTACGAGCCTCAGTACGAGACCAGCTGGAGCCAAGCCAAGAGCGAGCTCACCGCCGCCCTGGAGATGCCTGGCAACCAGGCCTGGGAGAACTTCCTGATGGTGGGCGTGGTGGGGGTCGAGGCCATCCACGCCACCCGCCGCTACAACTACGTGACGGCCCTGAGCAAGGCCATGGACGCGTTCCGCTACCTGGAGCGCTGCAAGGATCTGGCCCCCGACTTCCCCGATCTCGTGCTGGCCGACGGCATCAACAACTACTGGCGCTCGGTGGTGGCCCTGAACACCAAGCTGATCCCCGACGGCGAGGACAAGCGGGCCGAGGGCATCAGCCAGATGAAGTATGTCGAGACCAACGGCATCTTCGTGGCGGCGCCCACCAGCCTGGCCCTGACCTTCACCTACCTCGAGGAGCGCGACATCAAGCGCGCCCTGGGCACGGCCAGCCGCGGCCACCAGATGTACCCGGACAATGTCATCAACAACCTGGTGCTGGCCCGCATCTACATCTACATGCGGCGCTTCACCCAGTCCGAGGAGATCTGCCGGCAGATCCTCGAGGATGACCCCGAGAACGAGCGGGTGCACTACTACCTAGGGCTGGTCTACTCCCGCACGAAGCGCATGGACCAAGCCATCGCCGAGCTGGAGCAGTACCTGGGCTACGAGCTGATCGACGAGTACCGGGCCACCACCCTGTACCGGCTGGCGGGCTTCCACTACCGCAAGGGCCGCTATGTCGAGGCCGAGGACCTCTACTCCCAGGCGGTGAAGGTCAACAAGCACAAGGGCGCCAAGAAGCGCCTCGAGCGCATGAAGCGGCTCAAGAAGGAAGGCCGCATCAGCTACTGATCGGCCCTCGGCCGTTAGGGAATCACCAGCTCGGTGCCCAGGGACAGGCCGTTACGGCCCTTGATCTTGGCGGGGTTGGCGTCCTTGATGGCCTTCCACTTGGTGCCGTCGTCGTAGTAGGTCTTGGCCAGCTCGTAGAGGCTGTCGCCGCTGACCACCACGTGGATGCGCTCGGCGGTCTGTGCGTCGGTGGCGCGCTGGGTAGGCTGCTGGAGGATCTCTTCGATCTCTTCGTTCGCCTCGTCCTCCCGATCGGCCGGCTGCACCGCCATGGCGGCCTCGTGCCGCGCGACGGGCTGGTCGCCCAGGGAGGCCATCACCGCGATCTCCTCGTCGAGCACCGGCGCTTCGGCCAGCTCGTTGCTCTCGGTGGGGGAGCCCAGCCACAGGAAGGTGAGCAGCACGACGCTCAGGCCGGCCAGGCCCGCGGTGGAGGCGGACCAGAGGTTGGCGCGGCCGCGGACCTGCTTGCGCTCCCGGGCCAGGCGGGTGTTCTCGGTGCGCAGACGGCGGGCCTCGGCGCGCAGGGCCTTGAGCTCGGCCTGCTCGCGGGTGGCGGCGCGCTGGGCGTTCACCTCGGAGGCGTTGCGCTCGGTCTCGAGCCCGGCCTCGACCTTGGCCTGCAGGGAGCTGGGCACCTGAACGCCCAGGGTGCGGGCGGCGTCGAGCTGGGAGAGGGCGTCGGCCCAGCGCTGCTGACCCACGAAGACCTTGGCCAGCAGCAGGCGGGCGTCGCCGTTCTCGGGATCGAGGCACAGCAGCATGCGCAGGCGGTCGCGGGCCGCGCCGAGCAGGCCGCTGCGGGCCAGCTCTAGGGCCTCTTCGTAGAGCCGAGGGGCGGCCTCGATGCCGGCTTCGGCGAGGGCGAGGCCGATCTTTTCGATGATGCCGACGGCGTTGTCGGTGGAGAGGCTGTCGTCGTAGACCGTGGCTTCGGGAGTGGTCATGGATCTTCCGGGGGAGCGTGGAGCGTGAGCGGTGGCTGGGGGTCCCGCCCAGACCTGGGCAGGGGGTGGGGGCTAGATGAAAGGTACCATGTCTTGTCCTGTCAAGGGCAAGGCCTTGAAGAAAAATCCACACTCCTGGCGCCCCAGTGGGTGGGTGATTGCAGAAAATGGAACTTCAACGTTGGTCAATGAAAGATCGTTCCCCCTCCTGGACTCAGGCCTGGAGCTCGACTTCGTCGGCGCATTGCGGCCTCGCGGGGTGGCGCGCTGCTTCGATACGGTGCATGAGGGGCACGCGACCGGGCGGCGCCCCCCGCCCTGACGCCCCCCCTCATCTTCCCAGGAGGAGCACCATGGGACGCCGGGACGACGTCGTCACCCCCGATTCCTGGATGCCCCGCGGCGAGGCCCTCTGCTCGGACAGCCACCCCCCCTTGGCTGTCTGGCAGGGCATCCCCGGCGAGAGCTGCCTCGTGCACGTGTACGCGCCGGGCAACAACCGCGGCCTGGCCCGCTGGGAGAAGGCTGTGCGACAGCCCCATCCCCACCGGGTGGACCCTCCGTGTGAGCGCTACTCGGTCTGTGGCGGCTGTCCGTGGATGCACATGGACGCCGAGGGCCAGCGCTCGGCGAGGCTGGATCTGGTGCGCGCCGCCTACGCCGAGTACGGGCTCCAGGCCCACGCCCCCACAGAGCTGCGCGCCAGCCCCGATGGCCTGGCGGGCTACCGCCACCTGGCCAAGTTCGCGGTGGGTCGCTCCGACCGCGGCAACCCTCGGGTGGGCGCATTCGGCCGCAGCACCCGCAACGTGGTGAGCATCCCCGACTGCCCGGTGATCACGCCCGTCCTGCGCGAAGCCATGCACACGGTCGCGCACTTGGTCATCGAGCAGGACATCTGGCCCTACGACCCCGAGAAGCAGAAGGGCGTGCTGCGCTATGTGGTGATGCGGCAGAGCCGCGCCACCGGCAAGCTGCTGGTCACCCTGGTGGGCGCGCGCAAGTCCCCCAAGTTCGAGGATCTGGCCCTGGCCCTCACCCAGAAGCTGGGATCGGTGGCCGGGGTGCACCTGCACGTCAACCGCAGCCCGGGCAACGCCCTGTTCGAGGCTGGCGAGGACGGCGGCATCCCCACGGTGCGCCTCGAGGGGGACCGCCACATCGAGGAGCACGTGGCCGGGCTGCGCCTGCCCATCGGCGCGGGCGACTTCTTCCAGACCAACCCCGCCGTGGCTGAGCTCATCATTCGCGACCTCGAGGAGTGGATCCCAGCCGATGTCGCGGTGGTGGACCTGTACAGCGGGGTGGGCGGCCTGAGCCTGGCCGCGGCCCGCCGCGCCGGCTGGGCCTTGGGGGTCGAGGTGGTGGAGACCGCCGTCAACCGGGCCCGCGGGGCAGCCTCCCTCAACAGCGTGCCCGCCGAGTTCCTGGTGGGCGAGGTGGTGGAGGTCCTGCCCGAGATCCGTCGGCGCCTGAGCGGCCGGCAGCCCATGGTGGTGGTCAACCCCGCGCGGCGCGGCCTCGAGCCCGGCGTGATCGACGGGATCCTGGCCCTGGCCCCGCAGCGCCTGGTCTACATCAGCTGCAACCCCATCAGCCAGGCGCGGGATCTGGGCGCCCTGGTGGAGCGGGGCTTCACGGTGGTGCACACCCGGGCCTACGACATGTTCCCCAACACCCCCCATGTGGAGGTGATGGCCGTGCTGTCCGGTCCCGGTGGGGCACCACAGGCCAGCGCCCGGCCGCCGCGGCGGCGGGTGGTGCGGAAGCAGTAGGCGGCGCCCTCGCTTGCTGGTAGCATCCCGTTCCATGCAAGCTCCCGTCTCGCGTCCCCGCCGCCTGCTGGTTGGCCTGGCCCTCTCGGCCGCCTGCTGCGTCAGCGTTCCGGCCATGGCCGCCACCCCCGTGCTCGTGGCGGGTTTCCAGCCCGAGACCCGCGAGAGCGCTGGCCTGGCCGCGCTGCTCACCAGCGTGCTCGAGCAGCAGCTGGCCCTCGAGCAGCAGCTCCGCCTGGTGCAGGTGGACGAGGTGCCGCCCATGTACGGCACCTCGGTGCGGCTGTACCTCGAGACCTGCCCGGCGGGCGAGGCCGTGGGATGCGCCTACGTCGTCTCCCAGCATGCCCAGGCGGACTACGCCCTCACCGGCCTGGTGGGGTTGGGGCAGGATGCGGTCCGCGTGCAGCTGAGCCTGGTGGACGTGGCCCAGGCCCGCGAGTCCGTGGGCCTGGATCTCGAGATCCCCCCAGGCCAGGACCACCTGCTGATGGAGCAGGTGGCCGTCATCCTCGGGCGCCTCATCCGGGGGGAGCTGGGCCAGCTCGAGGACATCCGGCGCGAAGGCGCCTACGACGAGGTCAGCACCCGTGAGCTGGTGCAGGAGGAGCTGGACGGGCTGTACGCGGAGACCGGCGCCGAGGTCCAGCTCGGCTCCTTGTCCACCGGGCTGCGGGTGGGCCTGCCCGACTTCACCCCCCAGGATCTCGAGGAGCTGCGGCAAGAAGAGGGGCTCACCGAGTGGGAGCGCCTGGGGCTGACCGAGCGCTCCTACTCGGAGTACCGCAACAGCGGCCTGGACCTGCGCAGCTGGCGGGCCCTGTCCGCCGGGCGGCAGCTCCAGCTCCTGGTGCGGCCCCGGGTGGGCACCCTGTTCGGCCCGGTGAGCGGCGAGTACCTGGGCGCCTTCCTGCAAGATCCAGCGCTGGGGGTCGAGGAGGGCATCCTCGAGACCTACGCCTGGCAGGCCATCCGGGGCGGCCTGGGTGGGAGCTACGGCGTGGACCTGGGCCTGGGGCTCACCCCCACCATCGAGGTCGAGGCGGGCATCGCCCGAGCCCACGGGCGCTACACCACCACCATCCGGCAGGAGGTGGTCGCCACCACCCTGCGCCCCGACAACCCCATCCAGGACGGCACGGCCTCCACGGTGATCAGCGGCGGGCTGCGCCTGGCCCCCTTCCCCACCCGTCGCTTCCGGCCCCTGGTGGCGGCGGGGGTGGTGATGTGGCGGGGCACCCGGGTCACCCAGCACGTCGACCTGAGCTCCCTCACCGTCGAGCTGCCCGACTTCGCGGCGCCCACTCTGATCGGTGGCCGCGGGCTGGCCGGCGTCGAGCTCGAGCTGGGCCCCCACTGGGATCTGGTGGCTCAGCTCCCCTTGTGCATCCTTGTGGGGGACTTCTCCGAGGTCCATGACGAGGGGGTGGATGTCCTGTCGTCCAAGGAGCCCCCCCCGGGGCCCATGCCCGTCTCCGTGGGCCTCGAGCTGAGCCTGCAGCTCCGCCTGGGTGGCCTGGACCCCGACCGTCGCGGCCCTCGCCACGGTCAGATCGAGGACGAGGACGAGCTGGATCTGCTGGACTGAGCCGAGAGCCGGGGGCTAGAGCTCGATCTTCAGCTTGACCTTCAGGCGCTTGACGCCCTGAGAACGCAGCTGGCAGGCGCGGGACTCGGTGACGCCGAGGGTGTTGCCGATCTCCTTGAGGGTCAGCCCCTTGAGGTAGTACAGGTTGACCGCCATGCGCTCCTTGCGGGGGAGCAGCCGGATGGCGTCCACCACCTCGGCCTTGACCTCGTACTCCACCCACAGCTCCTCGAGGCCGGGCTCGCCTGTGGCGACCTGCTCTTCGATGGTGGTGTTCGAGTCGGGACCCACGGGCAGGCTGGTGGAGACCACCTTGCGGATGAGGGCCTCGTCCCGCAGGTTGTCGTACTCGTCGGGCTCGATCTCCAGGGCCTTGGCGAGCTCTTCGCGGCTGGGCTCCCGGTCGAGCCTACGCTCCAGCTGGGCGCGGGCCGCCTCGATGCGGTTGGCCTTGCGGCGGACCGAGCGGGGGGTCCAGTCCGCGGCCCGCAGGGAGTCCACGATGGAGCCCTGGATGCGGATCTCGGCGTAGGACTTGAAGGGCACGCCCCGGCTGGGGTCGAAGCGCTCCACGGCGTCGATCAGGCCCAGGACCCCGATGTTGATGAACTCTTCGACGTCCTGGCCGGCGGGGATGCGCTTGGCGATCCGGTAGGCGATGGTGCGCACCAAGGGGTAGTACGCCAGGATGGTGGCGTTGCGCGCCTCGACGGACTTGCCCGTAGGCTCGGGCCAGGCGGGCCTGGGCCGGGGTTCTTTGTCTGGGCTGCTCTCGCTGCAGATCATGGTGGCGGGCTCCGTGGGGGACTTCCCGTCCAGGGAAGAGCAAGCCGCGTGCCAGGATACGCGATAGCACCACGCCCGGCCAACCCCCCGGCGCGTCTTTCCCACAAAACCACCTCGAACCAGCGCTGCGCGCGGTCCATCGCGCGCTGTGGCGGCATCGAGGGGAGGGTCAGCTTGCAGGGTAGAAAAAGATACGCAGGATGAAACGTTACCCTGGTCTGCGGGGAGGTGCGGAGCTTCACCAGGCCTATCGGCCGCGGGCTCGGGAGCTTGAGTCATCGCGCGCCCAGGCCACTCTACGTCGCGCGGTGGGCCTCGACGCGCTAGGAAGGTGGCCCCCGCAGGCCTCGCCATGACGCCCACCTACCAAGCCAAGACCATCTACGGGAAGCTCGCCTACTGGTGCATCCACCACAAGCGGCTCGTGGGCCTGGTGCTGGCCCTCGTCACGCTGATCAACGGGGCCCTGGCCCTGCGGCTGACCGTGGACAGCAACACCATCGCCCTGCTCCCGGACAACGAGCCCTCCACCGTCGCTCTGCGCGAGCTCAACGAGCTCGAGGGCGGGGTGACCACCCTGTCCATCACCGTGGGCGGCGGCAGCGAAGATGGCCGGCATGACTGGCTCGAGGCCATCGGGCAGGCCCTCGAGGCCCTGCCCGAGTTTCAGTACACCTACCACCAGATGGAGCCCGAGCTCGTCTGGCGGGTGGGGCTGATGCAGCTCGAGCCCAGCGAGCTGGCCGAGATCCGCGATCGCCTCAAGGGGGTCATCGCCCTGGGGCCGGCGGCCACCAACCCCTTCGTGGCCCAGCGGCTCATGTCCCTGGGGCCGCTCACCGACAAGCTCAAGAACGCCAGCTACAAGGCGCGGCTCTCGCCGGCCGAGGGCATGAGCCGCATCATCGTGCGCCCCACAGGCCAGGCCACCGACATGGCCTTCGCCCGCCGCGTCATGGGTGAGGTCCACCGGGTCATCGACGAGATCGAGCCACCCGAGCCCGACATCGAGCTGCTGTGGATCGGCGGCGGCTACCGCCACAACGTCGAAGACTTCGAGGGCATCACCCAGGACGTCAAGTGGACCAGCCTAGGGGCGCTGGTGATGGTCTTCCTGGTCATCACCCTGGGCTTCCGCGACTGGCGCGCCGTGCTGCTGATCTTCGTGCCCTTGGTGGTGGCCAACATCTGGACCCTGGGCTTCGCCTCGCTGGTGGTGGGCTCGCTCAACACCTTCACCAGCTTCATCTCCGCCGTGCTGCTGGGCATGGGCATCGACTTCGGCATCCACCTGTTCAACCGCTACCGCGAGGAGCGGGCGGGTGGCGGGAGCCTCGAAGAGGCCGTGGTCCGGGCCTGGGACAAGGTCGGCGGCCCCTGCCTGGCCACCGCGATCACCGCCAGCTGCGGCTTCCTGGCCTTGCTGGTGGGTCGCTTCCGCGGCTTCTCCCAGCTGGGCCTGCTGCTGGGCGTGGGCGTGCTGTTCTGCTTGATCGTGGTCTTCACGCTCCTGCCGCTGCTCATCGTCTGGCGCGAGCGCGCCACCAGCGCCAAGCCCCTCGCCCTGTCCCGCCGCCGCGCGTCCCTGCCCCCCACCTACCGCTGGGTGCCTCTGGGCTTCCTCGTGGCCCTGCTGGTCACCGGCGTGGCCGGGATGCAGATCACTCGCCTGGGCTTCCAGTACGATCTGTCCGAGCTGCGCCGGGACGGCATGGCGTTTGGCGATCTGGACGAGACTCAGCAGACCCTCGCCCGGGACTCCTACTCCCCCCTGGTGCTCACCCTGCCCGACGCCGACTCTCTGCACGCCGCCTTCGTGAGCGTCCAGGAAGACATGGCCGCCGGCAAGCTGCCCGAGGTGGGCCAGGCCCTGTCCATCTACTCGGTCATCCCCCACGATCAGACCCAGCGGCTGTCCATCCTCGAGGAGATCGGGGAGATCACCCGCCACGAGAACGCCCGCTACCTGCCATCCATGGTGCGCGACAACCTGGCGCCTCTGGCCGACGGCCCCATCCAGCCGCTGACCCAGGACGATCTGCCCCCGGCCCTGGTGCACATCCTGGGTGGCGGGGTCGGCGTGCACCGCATGCTGCTGCTGGCCTCGGGCAACATGTGGGATCTGCGGGACACGGCTCACCTGGCCGACGCCATGTACGATCGCTACGACCCGGGCATCGTCGCCGGCGAGTACCTCTGCATGGGATCCCTCTTCCGCATCATGAAGGAAGACGCCCCCCGCATCAGCCTCGTCGCGCTGGTGATGGTGCTGCTGGCCACCTGGATCGACCTGCGGTCGCCTCGCCGCGCGGTCTCCGCCATGGCGGTGCTGCTGGCGGGCATGGCCTGGGTGGGCGGCGCCCTGGCGGTGCTGTCCATCAAGCTGTCCATCGTCAACATCGTGGGCATCCCCATCCTGATCGGGCTGGGCATCGCGGCGGTGATCCACCTGCTGCACCGCCTGGCCGAAGAGGGCCCCGGCGGCGTGTGGAAGGCCCTGTCCACCACTGGCTGGGCCGCGGCCCTGTGCACCACCACCACCGTGGTCAGCTTCGCGTCCCTGTCCTTCGCCGGCTCTCAGGGCGTGCGCTCCCTGGGCATGCTGGTGGTCGTGGGCCTCACCGCGGTCACCCTGGCCGCCTTCGTGCTGCTGCCCCTGGGCTGGGCCGCGGTCTGGAAGGTCCGTGGACAGCTGCCCGAGCACCTCTGGCCCAGTGGCAAGAACGGCTCGAACGCAGACGGCTAGCCCAGCAGCACCTTGCGGAACAGCGTGGCCGTGAAGTCGTGCCCCTCGAAGTAGGCCAGGCGTACGTCCAGGCCGGAGTTGCCGATCTCGAGGCGCTGCACCTGCTGGTAGCCGATGCCGTCGGCCACGGCGCGGACGGGGCGCTGGGCCCGGGACAGGGGCTCGATGCTGACCCTGGAGGTCAGGGGCAGGGCGATGGGGATCAGCCGGGGGGAGAAGGGGCAGATGGGGGTGACGTGGATGGTCTGGAGCAGGGCGTGGCAGGCGGGCCCGCCCGCCGAGACCGAGTAGGCGGTGGAGCCCAGGGCAGTGGCCACGATGATACCGTCGCAGACGAGGTTCTCGACCACCGAGACGCCGTCGATGGTGACCCGCAGGTGGCAGGACTGGGCGGTCATGCGCTCGACGAAGACGTCGTTGAGCGCCAGGGCGTTGACCACGCGTTCCTCGGTCCTCCTGCCGCCATCGGGTTGCTCCTGTGGCTCGGTCCAGGCCTGCAGGGCCAGGCGGGGCAGGTCGTGGACCTGGTAGCGCCCCTCTGCCAGCAGGCGCACCACCGCCGCCTGGGACTCGATGTCATTCATCAAGAAGCCCACCCGCCCCAGGTTCAAGCCCAGGAAGGTGTGGCCGTGGCCGAGGTCGCGGATGGCGCGCAGCATGGTGCCGTCACCCCCGAGCACCAGGCACAGATCGGGCGGCAGGGCCGAGAGGTCCAGGTGCCGCTCGAGGTAACGGGCCAGTGCGACCGCGCGCTGGTTCTGGTGATCGAGGCGGAGCATCGTCCGCTCCTGGGCCAGGGTCATCGGCTTCCGCGGAGGGAAACCGTTAGCGCAGCCGGAGGGAGAGAGCAAAGCAGGGCCCTTGTGCGATAGAGTCTCCGTTCGTGCACGGGAGGTCGCGACGCTGCGGCCCGCACCATGGAGGTCCCTTGTCACAGGGAGACCAGACCCACGACGTCAAGCTCGAACTCCGGCTGGCCCGCCTGGCACAGGCCAAGTCCACCGGCGTGCTCGAGGTTCTCCACGGCAAGCGCCGCCGCAGGTTCTACCTGCGCGAGGGCCAGCTGGTGGCCAGCTCCTCGAACCTCAAGAAGGAGCAAGCCGACGAGGTGGCGCCTACGCTGCCCGGGGCCAGCACCGATCGCATCAACGAGCACGTCTCCGTGCTGCGCCTGGCCGCGGCCATGTCCTCTCGCGGCAGCAAGGCCCGCTGGACCGCCGACGAGGCTCCCAAGCGCGAGTTCCCCGCGCCGCTGCGCAGAGTGCTCTGGGCGGCCCTCGAGCTGGCCTTCGATCCCGAGCAGCTCATCGAGCGCCTCGAGTGCGAGTTCCAGGGTTACCCGGCCAGCAAGGCCAAGGACGCCGACGATCTGAACAGCCTGGGTCTGCCCCTGGACTACCGCGAGTGGCTCGTGGGGCTCGACGGCTTCAGATCTATCACCGAGGTCAGCCAGTTCGGCCCTGGCGAGCCCCGCAGCTGCATCGCGGGCATCTACGTGGCGTCCATCTGTGGCGCCCTCGAGTACCGCCATCCCGACCTCGATCGGGCCACCGTCAGCACCGCCGAAGACGAATTGATCGACGGGGACGAGGTCCTGATCGACGACGAAGCCGAGCCCGGCTCCAGCGCGTTCGCCGACCTCTCCAGCCTCATCGCGGCCAGCGTCACCCCCCTGGGGGGCGGCGAGGAGTCGCCGAGCGCCGGCTATGAGCTCGAGCTCGACGACGATCGAGAGGGGGCCGAGCCCGCCCCTGGCGACGACGTGGACCTGGGCGACCAGGAGATCCCCTTCGACGACGACGTGGACCTGGGCGACCAGGAGATCCCCTTCGACGACGACCAGCCCGAGCTGACCGACCCCGGGGGCGAAGACTGGAACATGGACTCCGGCGAGGCCAGCCTGCGCGCCGAGATCCACCGCATCATCGAGGCAGAGAACGTCTTCGATGTGCTCGGGCTGACTCACGAAGCCGATGTCGAGACCTTCCGGGGCGCCTACTTCCGCCTGGCCCGGGTGCTGCATCCCGATCGGGTGGGCGACTCGAAGCTCGAGCTGCAGCAGAGCGCCGCCGAGGCCTTCGACCGCGCCCGCGCCGCCTGGGAGATCGTCAAGGACGACGAGCTGCGCGAGGAGACCATCGCGCGGGTCATCCACGGCAAGAAGACCGAGGAAGAGGAAGCGATGGAGCAGGTCCAGGAGCTGCTGGCCATCGAGAAGCTGTTCGACCGGGGGATCGCCCAGTTCCACTCCGGCCGCATCGTGCAGGCCTACGAGATGTTCCAGCAGGTGGTGGTGCTGGCGGCCAAGCACCCCGACTTCGACGTCCCCGAGTTCCGCATCTACCTGGGCTACTGCCTGTGGCGCCTCAACCACGAGCGCGACGAGGACGAAGCCTCCCGGGGCGTTGAGATGCTGCAGGGCGCTATGAACAAGGCCCAGCGGCACCAGGAAGGCTGGGTCCTGCTGGGCCGGGTGGTGAAGCAGCGGGGTCACCCCGAGGAGGCCCGCAAGCTCTTCATCCGCACCCTCAAGATCAACCCCGAGAACAAGGACGCCCTGCGGGAGATGGAGCGCCTCAAGCGTGAGAAGGGCGGCGACGCCGGCGACAAGCCCAAGGGCTTCTTCGGCCGGCTGTTCTCTCGGGGCAAGGACGACAAGAAGAAGAAGAAGGGGGACTAGACCGTGGGATTGTACGAGAGCACGGTCAACTACTACCTGCGCCCCATCCTTCACCTGCTCGAGGACCCCACCATCTCCGAGGTGCTTGTCAACGGGCCCGACGAGGTGTTCGTGGAGGTCCGCGGGCGCCTGCAGCGGGCCGAAGGCGTCTTCTTCTCGGGCGAAGAGGAGCTGGCCGCCGCCTGCACCAACGTGGCTCAGTACAGCAACAAGATCTACGACCCCGAGCACCCGCGCTTCGACGGCCGCCTACCCGACGGCAGCCGCGTGCATGTCATCGGGCCGCCCGTGGCGCCGTTTCTGGCCATGGCCATCCGCAAGTTCCAGCGGGAGTCCCTGGGGCCCAAGGAGCTGGTGGCCCTGGGCTCCATGAGCGCCGAGGCCATGGCCTTGCTGCGGGCCGCCATCCAGATGAAGCGCAACCTGTTGGTCTCTGGTGGCACCGGCTCGGGCAAGACCACCCTGCTCACGGTCCTGGCCGGCTACATCCCGTCGGCCGAGCGCATCGTGGTCATGGAGGACACCAAGGAGCTGCAGATCGACAAGCCCCACGTGGTGCAGCTCGAGGCGCGGCTGCCCGATGAGCACGGGCGGGGCGAGGTCACCATCCGGGATCTGCTGCACTCCACCCTGCGGCTGCGGCCCGACCGCATCATCGTCGGCGAGGTGCGCGGCGGCGAGGCGTTGGACCTGCTCAACACCCTGAACTCGGGCCACGGCGGCACCATGACCACGCTGCACGCCAACAGCGCCCTGTCCGCACTGTCCAAGCTCGAGACCTTGGTGCTCTTCGCCGGCGAAGACCTCCCCATCCGGGCCATCCGCGGCCAGGTGGCCGACGCGGTCGATCTGGTGGTGCAGGTGGCGCGCTTCCCTGACGGCTCACGCCGGGTGGAGCAGATCGCCGAGGTCTTCACGGGCCTGGACGAGCACGGCGGCTATCGCATCAACACCCTGTTCCGCTTCGAGGGCCAGGGCATGAAGGACGGCGTGCTTCAGGGCGGCGTGGTGGCCAGCGGCCGCCTGCCCAGCTTCTACCAGGCGGCCATCGGCCGCGGGGTCCAGATCGACAAGCGCTGGTTCGTCAAGAAGCCGGCATAGGCTTCTGGAACGGCCAATGTCGGCGTCGATCCTGTGGTGGACCGGCTGGCTCTACCGCCCCGGAGGCGGCTCGAAGGCGGGCTCGACCTCGCGCATGAGCTTGTCGTAGTAGTTGACCACCTGGCGCACGTAGGCGCGCTTCTCGCGGTAGTCGCCCGGGTAGAAGCTGCGCTTGAAGCCGTAGATGATCAGGTCTCGCAGGGCCTGAGTGGACAGCTCGAGCTCATTCAGGGCCAGCTCGATCTCGTGGGTCACCGTGGTGTGGCTGACCAGGCGGTTGTCGGTACACAGGGTGCAGGACAGCCGGGCGTCGAGCATCTGCTTGAGCGCGTGGTTGGCCACTGTCTTGATCTCGGGGTTGGTCTGCAGGTTCGAGGTGATGCAGACCTCGATGGTGATGCGCCGGTCGGCGATGAACTGGCCCAGGGCGCGGACGTAGCCCTCGGGGTCGTAGACCTCCTTCGAGGTGATCAGATCGGGCCGGAACAGGTGGTAGCCGTGGCCGATGCGGTCGGCGTGCAGGGCGGTGATGGCCTGGAAGATGGACTCGGGGCCGTAGGCCTCGCCGGCGTGTACGGTCTTCTTGAGGAAGTGCTCGTGGGCGAAGCGGTAGGCCTCGGCGTGGTCCACGGCCGGGTAGCCCGCCTCCTGGCCCGCCAGGTCGAAGGCCACGATGGGCAGGCCCAGCTTGTCTCGAGCCTTGATGGCGGTCTGGGCCAGCTGCAGGCTGGCGATGCCGAAGCGCCGCTTCTCCTCGAGCTCCGAGGTGACCTGGGTGAGGTGCCGGAAGTACCAGCCGAACGCCGGGGTGAACATGCGCATGGCGCAGACGATGATGCCGTACTCGAAGGAGGGCTCGCCCCGCGTGGCCACGGCCTCCGAGCGGCGGTGCTCGCGCTTTGCCCGCTCGAGGCCGGCGTTGACCGCCTGCAGCACCTGCTCGCTGGTCATGGACTCGTTGACGTGCAGCTGGGGTGCCAGGCGCACCTCGATGTAGCGCACGCCCTCGTCGATGTTGTCCCAGGCCAGCTCGTAGGCGGTGCGCTCGAGGGCCTCGGCGTCCTGCAGCACGGAGCAGGTGTAGGCGAATCCCTGCAGGTACTCGCCCAGGTTGGCGTAGTGGGGCTTGAAGACCAGCTCGTTGAGCCCCTCGGGGGTGTCCGAGGGCAGCACGACGCCGCGGGTGCGGGCCAGCTCGATGAGCGTCTCGACGCGCAAAGAGCCGTCGAGGTGCAGGTGGAGGTCGGTCTTGGGGAGCTTCTTGATGAGGTCGTGGGTGATCATGGCCGGGCTTCTATCATGGGCTCGGCGCTGGGGCCGCTTTGGCTTGCACCCGTCGACGCCCGGCCTTTTACGGGGATCTTCTCCTCAGCACCGCCGCGAGGTTGCTCAGCTCGGGGTCGTCCCCCGTCTGCTCCAGGGCGTCGGCCAGCAGGGCGCGGGCTCGCTGGAGCTCTCCCCGGTGCCAGTGCACGATGGCCAGGCTGATGTCCACGGAGCCCGGAGGGGCGCCCTGCTCCATGGCCCGCTGGTAGTGCTCGAGGGCGCCCTCGAGGTCGCCCGCGGCGAAGGCCAGGTGACCCTCCCGCGTCGCCTGTAGCCCCGGGGGATCAGCGGGGCTGAGCGGGGGGAAGCCCTCTCCCTCGTCGCGCAGGTCGTGGTCCAGGCGGAAAGGATCCCGCTCCAGCGCCCCGAGCTCTGCGGCGCTGGTGGCCAGGCCCATGTCCTGGATGCAGCCCTCGAGCAAGGCGGCCACGGCGCGCTGCCCCGCGGTGTTGAGGTGGCAGCCGTCGGTGAAGTGCTCGTCACCCGCCACGCCCCTGGGGGCCAGGGCGTCCAGTCCGGCGGCGATGTCGCACAGCCCGACACCCTCGGCTTGGGCCAGCTCGCGCACCACCGCCCGCAGCTCAGCGTTGCTCCGCGTGGGGCGGCCGTCGTACAGCTCCGCCAGATCCAGCAGGGTTCTTGCCTGCTCCACCCGGCCCGTCGCCAGCGCGGCCCGCCCCGCCCGGAACAGCGCGGCTTGGCTGGGATCGCCGTCCACCAGCTGCGCCATCAGGGCGGCGCCGCGCTCGGCCTGGTCCCCCTCCAGGGCCAGGGCCAGATCGTCCACCAGCGCACCTTCCTCCGGGCTCAGCTCCCGCTGGGACTCGCCCGCCCAGTCCGCCCGGTTGTCGGCCACGGTGCACAGCAGCACCCGCGCCCCGGCTGCACGGCTGGAGCGGATCATGCCCAGCAGGTTCTCCCGGTAAAGCTGCCGCGCCAGGGCGCGATCGTCGGCCTCGGCCCAGGTGGGCAGGTCGGGCAGGCCCGGGTTCTTGGGGCTGTGGGCGTCCATGGGCTCCAGCCGGTCGCGCCCCAGCAGGCTCTGCAGCAGCCGGTAGCTGTGCAGCCCGTGCAGCCGGCGGCGGGTGCGCTCCAGGTTGGCCCGGTAGTGGGGGGCGGCGTGCTTGAGGGCGCGCAGCTCGTGCAGCTCGTTGTTGCCGCTGTAGAGGATGACCAGCTCGGGCGTCAGATCCGCCAGGCCCCCGTCCAGCACCGCCGCCACTTGGCGGCTGCCCAGCCCCGCGCGGGCCAGGTTGACCACCTCCACCGGCCGGGAGGGCCGGGCCTGCACCAGCCGGCGCTCCAGCTGGTGGGAGAAGCCGCCGAAGGGCGACACGCCCACCCCGTCGGCGGCGGACCCACCCACCACCAGGGCCCGAAGGCCCGGGGGCTGCGCCTGGCGTCGGGGGCCATCCACCAGGATCTTCCAGCCGCCGGGCGCGTCCAGCGCCAGGGGCTGGCCCAGGGGCTGCTGGAACAGCAGGGGGGAGATGAGGCGATCGTCCTGCGCCACACCCAGCAGGCGCACCGCTCCCTCGAGGCCCAGCAGCGCCAGGCCGCTCACCAGCAGGGCCCACAGCGCGCGCCGGCGGTTGGTCATGGGGCTTCATACCCTGGGTCCGGGGGCTGCGCCGCGTGGGTCCGCGGTGCTATGCGGGAGGGATGCAGACCACCCAGCGCCTGATCCTCGGTGACGCCCGGCGGCTCGACGCCATCCCAGACGCCTCTGTCCAGCTCGTCGTCACCTCGCCCCCCTACCCCATGATCGCCATGTGGGATGACGCTTTCGAGGCCATGGACCCCCAGGTGGGGCCCCTGCTCGCCGCCGAGGCCGGCCTGGCCGCCTTCGAGGCCATGCACCGCTGCCTGGATCAGGTCTGGGCCGAGTGCGCTCGGGTGCTGTCCCCAGGGGGCTTCGCGGCCATCAACATCGGCGACGCCACCCGCAGCCTGGGGGGACAGTTCCGGCTCTTCCACAACCACGCGCGCATCCTGTGCGCCATGGTGGAGCTGGGGTTCACCGTGCTGCCGGACGTGCTGTGGCGTAAGCCCACCAACGCCCCGAACAAGTTCATGGGATCGGGCATGCTCCCCGCCGGGGCCTACGTGACCTACGAGCACGAGTACGTGCTGCTGTTCCGCCAGGGTGGCAAGCGAAGCTTCACCAGCGCCGCCGCCAAGGCCGCGCGCTCCCGCAGCGCCTACTTCTGGGAAGAGCGCAACCGCTGGTTCTCCGATGTCTGGTCCGATCTGCGCGGCACCCGGCAGCAGCTTGGAGAGCGGGCCGATCGGGAGCGCTCCGGGGCCTTCCCCTTCGAGCTCCCCTTCCGCCTGATCAACATGCTGTCCCTGTACGGCGACACCGTGCTGGATCCATTCGCCGGCACGGGCACCACCCTGGCCGCGGCGGCGGTGGCGGGCCGGTCGAGCCTGGGCATGGAGCTGTCCGAGGGCTTCGCCCCCGTGGCCATGGCCAGTGTCGAGGCGGCCCTGGCCCAGGGGGTGGAGGTCCAGGGCGAGCGCCTGGAAGCCCACCGCCGCTTCCTCGCCGAGCGCACCCAGGCGGGCAAGGCCTGCAAGCACCACAACACCCCCCACGACCTGCCCGTGATCACCGGCCAGGAACGGCAGCTCGAGCTGCTGGCGCCCCAGGGCTGGGAGCGCGCTGATCCCCTCTCCATCGTGGTGGAGCACGTCAATGTGGAGCGGGCCAAGCCTCGCCCGGTGGGCCAGCTGGCCCTGCTCTGAGCCGGAGCTCAGGGCTCGCGTGCCCCGGTCTTGGGGGGGCCACTCTCGCGGGCCCCGGCCTTGGGGGGGCCCTTCCTGTGTCCGGCGGCCTCGGGGGGGCCCTTCCTGTGTCCGGCGGCCTCGAGGGGCGCGTGCCGGGCGGTGCGGCTCAGGTCTTCGGGCCAGGCCGCCAGATCGGCCCGCAGCTCGTCGGGGGAGACCGCGCCGTCGCCGTCGGTGTCCAGGCGCGCCAGCAGGTCTTCGGGTTCGGTGCAGCGCAGCTCGTCCACGCTCAGGCCGCCGCTGCCGTCGGTGTCCAGCAGGTCGAACAGGGCCGGCAGGGGATCGCTGATGCGCTGGCCCACCGGGGGCGAGGTGGGCTGGCAGGCCCCCACCACCAGGGCCATGAGGGCGAACAGCGGCTTCATGGGCCCCCCTTCCGGTGGGGGCGCGGCTCGTCGGGGCTCCAGTAGCCGCCCTCTTTCAGGGCCTGCCTCAGGACCTCCTGCTGGTCCTCGGGCAGGCTCCCCGGCAGCCCCTCGGTACCCCCGGGGTGGGGTGGCCAGTGGGCCAGCCGGCCCTGGAGCGAGCCGAGGATGGCGGGCTGCTCGGAGGCCAGATCCGGCCCCTGCCCGTCCCGGTGCAGGCTCCACGCCATGGCCTGGCCCTGGGATCGGTCGCGGCCCCGCAGCTCCCAGTCTCGATCCCGAGCCCAGTAGCAGCACAGGGACGCGCCGATGACCGCGTCGTGCCCAGGCTCGTGGGCCGACGGTAGGCCGAGCTCGGCCAGGAAGCTGTGGCCCTTGGCGCTGGCGGGGGGCTGCATCTGCAGCAGCTCCAGCAGGGTGGGGCTCAGGTCCACCAGGGAGATCAGCGCGTCGCTGCGGGCTGCCGGGGCCTGGCCGCCGGGCAAGCGGATGACCAGGGGCACATGGAAGACCGCGTCGCCGACCTGGTCGTCGTGGTGGAAGCGGCCTTTCTCCTCGCCCAGGCTCTCGCCGTGGTCGGCCAGCACCACCAGCAGGCTGTCCTCCAGCAGGCCCCGCTGCTCCAGCCCGTCCAGCAGGCGACCCAGGCCGTAGTCCGCGGCGCGCACGGCGGCGTCGTAGTGGGCGGCCGTGTGGGCCTGATCTGCAGGATCGATGCCCCCGCCCCGCATGCGGCCAGGGAAGACCCGCAGGCAGGTGCGGGTGGCCCCCCGGCGCTCGCAGGGATCGTCGGGGACGTCGCTGGTGGCGTAGTGCAGGAAGCCGTCGTAGTCGGGGTCGAAGAGCTCGGCGAAGGCCGAGGGCGCGGCGTAGGGGCTGTGGGCGTCGTAGCCCACCAGGAACAGGAAGAAGGGCTCGGGTGGCCGCTGATCGATCCAGCTCAGGGCGCCGTCGACCATGGGCGCCATGGGGCCAAGGTTGTCCAGGTGGTCGTAGGTGGCGAAGCCGCGGTTCAGGCCTGTGCTCGGGTGCAGGTGGGGCCCCGAGGTGAACGCGGCCGTGCGGTAGCCGTAGGCGCTCAGGGCCTCGGCCAGGGTGGCGTGGGCCGGGTCCAGCTCGGTCCGCAGGAAGCCCACGCCGTGGCCCATGGCGTCCAGGCCCGTGAACAGGCTGGCGTAGGAGGGCAAGCTCCAGGCCGCCCCCGCGTATGCCCGCTCGAAGGTGGTGCTGCCCGGCAGCGCCGCCAGCTCGGCCAGGGCCGGGGTGGTGGGGCGGTGGTAGCCCGCCAGGGTGGTGTGGTCCCAGCGCACTGTGTCCAGGGAGACCAGCACGATGTTGGGTCGTCCCGGGAGCGGGGGAGCTTGGGGGGCGGGGTCCGACGCGCAGCCGGAGGACAGGATCCAGGCGCAGGCCGCGGCCAGCCTAGCCCAGCGCCCGTCCCTGGAGCGACGGGGGACGGGGTGGCTAGTCATCGCCCTTCCCAGCGCGCTTGGTGAGGCGCCCCAGCACCAGCGGGGTCTCCGTCTGGGCCAGGACCTCGCCCAGGGCCCGGGCGGCTGGGGGCTCGAGCACCTCGCCCAGCCTGGCGCCGGTCCAGCGCAGGATCTCGAGCTCCTCGCTGCCGGCCAGGGCCAGGAACTCCTGTGCGGGTGGAGCCATGGGCTGGCGGGCCAGGGCCTCGAGCACCGCGAGGCGCAGATCGAGGGCGGGATCCGGGTGGGCGGCTCGGCGTGTGCTGCCCATGCACCAGGCCGCGGAGATGGAAGGTTCACCATCGCGCGAGCCGTTCCAGCTGTGGCGTGTCTGGACGATGGTGGCCGGCGCCAGGCTTCCCCCGACCTCGGGCAGCGGCTGATGCTGAGCCAGCAGCGCTTCGGCCCGTGCTGTCAGGGTGGCGAGATCGAAGCCGGAGGTCACCGGGTCGTCCTGCAGCAGACGCCAGACCAGGGCGAAGCGCACATGGGGCCGCGCCGTGGCGGGGAGGGCCTCGAGCAGCTCGCCCCGCAGGTTCTCAGCGCGGGCGAAGGCGGTGGTGGTCCAGACGGACCAGAACCAGCCCTCGTACAGCGCGGCGACGTCGTCGGAGCCCGCGGCCTGGCGGAAGCGGGCCACAGCCGCGGTGGCGGCCTCGAGGTCCTGGGGGCCCACCGCGTCGGCCGGGGGCACGCCAGGTATGGCCAGCTCCAGCACATGCTCCACGCAGTCCGGACCGTGCTCGGAGCGGGCGCACAGGCCCAGGCTCTCCTCGAGGGCCGGCAGGCCATGGGCCAGGATGGCGCGCTCGGCGCCAATGAACGCACACTCGGAGTCCGGCAGCCCACGGCAGTCCTGGGGGGTGACCACCCGGGGTGTGGCCGGCAAGGGCAGGGCGCCGCTGGCCGGCCCAGGGGCCTGGCGCTGGACCGGCTTGGTGGGGCGCGCCACGCCCTTGTGCTGGCGGCTCAGGTGAGGGCGTCGCGTGAGGCGTGTGCAGCGCTCCTGGGAGCCTCCCCTGGGCAGCGCATCGCAGCGGCCCTCGAGGGCGCCGGGGCGCTCCGCGGCGATTGCGGCCACCAGCGCCGCGCGAACCAGCTCGTCGGTGGTGCCGGTGACCAGGGCCCAGCAGGCGTCTGGATCAGCGTCCCAGGCGCTCTGGACGGCGGCGCGCGCGCAGGGGCCGTCCTGGCAGGCCGCGAGCTGCGCCACGGGATCCGGGCGACCGCAACCCAGCGCCAACAGCGCAGCCAGGACGACCGCGCCGAGCCTCAAGCCTCGTACCCCAGGGCTTCGACGTAGGGAGCAAGCAGGGGCTGCAGGGGCTCGAGCTGGGCGCGGTAGCGGTGCCAGCGTCCTCGGGCGCGGGTGAACATGGGCTGGGCCACGTCCTGCCGGCTGGGGGTGCTGATGTAGCGGCCGGTCACGCCCGCGCGGTACTCGAGCACTGCCGGGTCCCAGGGCAGGCCCAGGTGGGCCACCGCCTGGCGGGCCGTGGCCTCGAGATCGCCGATGAGGTCCTCGTAGCGCAGCTCGAGGAGCTTGGGACCGGGCAGCCGACGGGCCTGGAGCCAGCAGCCCATCACCCCCGCGTACAGGGCCGCGCTGCCGGCGAGGCTGTCGAAGTGGATCATGGCCACGGTGGGCACGAAGCTCTGCATGAAGCCGCTCAGGGTGCAGTCCCGGGGGTCACGCAGCATGACCAGCAGCGGGGCCTCGGGGAAGAGGGCCTGGATGAAGCCCACATGGACGATGTTCAGGGGCATCTTGTCCACCACGCGGGCGGGCCAGGCGCCCTGGTCGAGCCCCAGCTGGGCCTGCAGGTGGCGGTGGTAGTCTTGGCGCAGGGCGATGCGCTCGGCCTCGCTCAAGCTGGCCAGATCGTCGGGGTAGCGCAGGGGACGGCCGATGGTGCGGGGCAGGGCGCGGAGGGTCTCGCCCAACAGCTCGTGTTCGTCCACGCTGGCCACGCCGGGATGGGCCAGCAGCACCTGCTCCATCAGGGTGGTGCCCGAGCGGGGGAAGCCCAGCAGGAAGGCCGGGCAGGGGGTGGCGGCGCACAGGGCGGCGGGCTGGGTGGGCGCGGGCTCGCTGCAGGCCTGGGCGTAGTAGGTCGCCAGCCGCTGCAGCATGGCCGGGAAGTGGGCGCGGTCCACCCGCTGGGCCGCAGGAAGCTCACCCGCCAGGCGCTGGCCCTGCTCGAGGGCGGCCATGGCCTGGGCGGGATCGTCCAGTCGATCCAGCACCTTGCCCAGCTCCAGCAAGGCCCAGCTGCGCTCCTGAACGGGGAGCGGCTGGGCCAGCAGGGCCTCGAGCTGGGTGCGGGCGCGGGTGTGCTCCCCCGCCTCGCGGGTCAGCTGGGCCAGCACCAGGCGGGCCAGGCTCTGCTGGGGATCCAGCTCGATGGCCCGGTGGGCGGCGGCGGCGGCTTCTTCGTTGCGGCCCAGGGTCTCGAGGGTGCTGGCCAGGTTGGCATGCAGATCCGCCAGCTCGGGGGCCAGGGCGACGGCGCGCTCTAGGTGGAGCAGGGCCTGGTCCAGGCGCCGCAGGGCCCGCAGGGCCAGGGCCTTGTGGGCTTGGTAGCGGGCGTTGTCGGGTTGGGCGGCGGCGGCACGGTCCAGGTGGGGCAGGGCCAGCTCGGCCTGGCCGCTGGCCAGCAGGCAGGCGCCCAGCTCGCCCTGCAGCTCCGTGGAGCCCGGTGCCAGGCTGGCGGCCACGCCCAGGGCGCGGGCCGCGTGGTCTGCCTGGTCCAGGGCGAAGAGCAGGTGCCCCGCCAGCCGCATGGGCCGTGGGTCCCGGGGGGCCTTGCGCGCGGTGGCCATGCAGAGCTTCAGGCCCTCGCGCAGCTTGCCTTGCTGTTGAAGGTGCAGGGCGCGGGCCAGGTCCTGGTCGATGGTGGCGTCTGTCATGGGGAATCTCCTCGCGGGCTGGAGCCCACCGCAGTCAGCTAACCAGAAACAGCTCGCCCGAGGTTAGGTTCGGCGGATGCCCTCCAGCCCACCTCGCATCCTGTCCATCTCCCCTCCAGACCCTGGGGGTGCGTCCCTGTGGGTGGCAGCCAGCCCGGCGCTGGCCGAGATCCCCGGCGTTGGCCTGGTGCTGCGCCTGCTGGTGGATGGCGACAGCGCCGTGGCGCTCTGGCTTGACGATCTCGAGGACACCGGCGCTACGGTGATCGTGCATGCGCGCACCCCCGACGGTGCCCGGCTGGCAGCGGCGCGGGGCTTGGGACTGCACCTGCCCTCAGGCGTGGACCCGGCCCCGTGGCGCGCGAGGATCCCGGGGCTGCTGGGCGCCAGCTGCCACGACCGGGCGCAGCTCGAGCGGGCGGATGGCGTCTGTGACTACGCCACCCTGTCCCCGGTGTTTGCGCCCACCTCCAAGCCCCACGATCGGCGCAGCACCCTGGGCCTCCACGGGCTGGCGCGAGCCTGCAGCGGGCTGGATCTGCCCGTGCTGGCCCTGGGGGGCCTGGGGCCCGGGAACGCGCGGGGCTGCCTCCAGGCTGGCGCCTGGGGCGTAGCGGGCATCGGGGCGTTCGGCGCGCCCGAGCTGTTGGAGCAGGTGGCGGCGGAGCTGGCTTAGCTGGCGGCCGCGGCGGTGAAGTCCACCACCAGGAAGCAGGGGAACTCCCACCCCATGATCAGCTCGGCGGTGGCGCAGTCGGCGCCGCTGCACTCGGCCGCTGCGGTCTGGATGCCCTCCATCATCGAGCTGGTCAGGAAGGCGCCCGAGGGGGTCAGGGTGACCGTGACGATGGCGTCCAGGCCGTACTCGCCCAGGTCCATCTCGTCCTCGTAGCGCTCGCCGCAGCTGAAGTCGTAGCCCGTGATGGCGCACACGAAGGGATCACCGCCGTCGTCGGGGACGATGGTGAAGGCACCAGCGCCCGTGTTGACCAGGGCGAAGCCGCCATCCTGCTGGCCCCAGCTGCCGTCGTCCAGGCTGCAGCTGTCCTGGGTGACGCTGTTCTCATCATAGGCCCAGCGGCCTTCGGTCGGCGTCAGCGCGGGATCGCTGTCCGCGTCGCTGTCCGCGTCAGCGTCTGCGTCAGCGTCACTGTCTGCGTCGCTGTCTGCGTCGCTGTCCGCGTCGCTGTCTGCGTCGCTGTCCGTGTCTGTGTCGCCCTCGGTGGACGGCGCGGTGTCGTCGACCTTGGGCGGGCAGCCCAGCGACAGCGCTGAGAGGGCGATGGTGATGACGAAGGCGGCGCGGGTCATGGGCTCCTCCTCGAGCCTGACGTTCTGGGGGAGCGTAGCATGCGCTGCGGCGGGCGAGACCGCGAGGCGCTAGACTCCAGGCATGTTCGCGCGTAAGCCCAAGGTTCAGCTCAACTCCGTGGTCTTCGAGGTCACGCCTCGTTGCAACCTCGCCTGCCGCCACTGCTACAATCCCTACAAGCGGCCCGGCCAGAGCACCCCTCCTGTCTACGGCTACCGCCAGAACCTGCGCACCCTCAAGCGGCTGCTGGCCCAGGCCGAGCTCGGGCAGATCACCTTGAGCGGCGGCGAACCCCTGCTGGCCGAGCGCTTCCTGGAGCTGGTGCTGTGGCTGCGGCTCAGGGGCCTGCCCATCACCCTGATCTCCAACGGCACCCAGGGAACACCTGCGGACTGGGAGCAGCTGGTGGAGCTGGGCGTGGGGCTGTTCGAGCTGCCCGTGCTGGGCCCCGACGCCGCCACCCACGACGGCATCACCCAGCAGCCTGGCTCCTTCGAGGCCACTCAGGCCACCCTGCGCCTGTTGGTGGAGCGCCAGGCGCGGGTCTGCGCGGCGGTGGTGGTCTCGGCCCTGAACTTCGAGCGGCTCGAGGCCACCCTCGATCTCGTGGCCGGGCTGGGGGTGGGATCGGTGCTGCTGAACCGGGTGAACATCGGGGGCCTGGGCCTGCGGCACTGGCGTCAGCTGTGGCTCACCCCGCGGCAGGTGGACGACATGCTGGTGGTGGCCGATGGGGTCTCCCGGCGGCACGGCGTTCGTATCGTCTCAGGTGTGTGTACCCCCCTGTGCGCCGTAGACCCGGCGCGCCACCCTCGGGTGCGCACCCCCACCTGCTCCACCGATCCGTCCCGGCGGCCCCTGACCATGGACGGCAGCGGGGAGCTGAGATCCTGCAACCACTCGCCTGTGATCCTGGGCAGCCTGTGGAGTCAACACATGAGCGAGATCCTCCAGAGCCCTGAGCTGCGGCGCTGGCAGGAGTTGGTGCCCCCCATGTGTCAGACCTGTGATCGCTGGGATGAGTGCCTGGGGGGGTGCCGAGCGGCCTCTGAGCAGCTTGGCTGTGATCTCGACACCGTGGACCCGCTGCTGTGGCGCGACGACGAGCTGGAGGCCCGGCTGGGCCGTTGAGCGTCGCGGCCGGGCCGCGAACACCCTCGGCGCCAGGTCATCGGCGGCCCGCTTCGGTGTGTTCCGGTGTCGCGCAGGTCTGTGCGCGGGCTGTCCAGCCGGGCCGGCGCCGTGCGCCCCCTGGAGATGGAGTCCAGCGTGCTGGATCCCCGTGTTCGGCCTAGGATGGGCAGGTCTGCAGACCCCGGCGACGTCATGCTTCCCCTGACCTTCATCCTCCTCGCGTGCCAGCCTCGAGACGACAGCGGCGGCCCCGCGCTGGACTGGAGCTTCGCCTTCGAGATCGCCCTCACCGAGTACCGGGCTCCGGGAGGGGGCGACGCCCTGGCCTGGGCCACGGTGGACAACCGCGAGGGCGAGGCTCCGCCCTGGGAGCTCGAACAGGCCGGGGGGGACTGCGGCTTCTACGGTGTGAGGGAGCAGGTGAACTGTGAACCGGCGTGTGAGCCAGGCAACACATGCACCTGGGACGGAGAGTGTGTCGAGGTGTCCACCCCCATCGACGCGGGCGTGATCACCGTCCACGGCCTGGACGTGGGCCTGACCCTGGCGCCCTCCGGCGAGTGGGTCTACTACGGCTACGACTTCGATCCCGAGCCCGGCGACGGCGAGATCTTCTCCGAGGGAGACGGGATCACAGCTCAGGCCGCCGGGGCGGCGCTGTCCCCCTTCGAGCTCGAGACCGTAGGCGTGGCTCCCCTGGGCAGCTCCCTGCCCTGTCCCCTCGAGCCGGTGCCTGGCGATGAAGTCTCGGTCACCTGGAGCCCGGGACAGGCTGGCGACCGGGTGCGCCTGAGCCTGGCCAGCGCGAACCACGGGTCGATGTTCCCTGCTGTGATCTGTGACACGGAAGACGACGGCGAGCTTGTGGTGGCGGCCTCGCTGGTGGAGTCCTGGTTGGACAGCCGGCTGCCCGTGTGGAGCTGGCGCCTGGTGCGGACCCACGCGGGAACCGCTGTGGTCGATGGCGTGGAGGTGAGGCTCTCCGCCAACGCCACAGAGGGCTGCAGCTGGTAGGGCCTGCTCCCCGGCACCGCCCGAAGAACTTCGTCAGTGTGCTCACACGCCTTGGAACACGCGGTGGTCCTTGGCATTTGGAGGTGTATTCTCGTCGGGTCCAGCAGGTCCATCGAGAGGAACACCATGTCCAACGCCGAGACCCCCGCGCCACGCGCCACCCAGACCGCCCTCGTGACCGGGGCCAGCTCGGGCCTCGGCTTCGAGGCCGCCGCTCAGCTCGCCGAGGACGGCTACGGGCGCGTGATCCTGGCCTGCCGCAGCCTGGTCAAGGCCGAGAACGCGCGGACCGCTCTGGTGGAGAGGGTGGGCTCGGATCCATTCGAGACCCTGGCCATCGACGTGGCGGACATGGCCTCGTCCGCAGCCGCCGCGGCAGAGCTGATCGAACGTGGCGAGCCCATCCACGCGCTGCTGCTCAACGCGGGCATGGTGCCGGGCAATACCATGACCAAGAGCGTCGACGGGCTCGAGATGGCGTTCGCCGCGTCCATCATCGGCCACCATGTGCTCACGCTGGGCCTGCTCGAGGCGGGCCTGCTCGATGGAGCGAGGATCGTGATCGCCGGTTCCGAAGCGGCGAACAACGATCTTCCTGCCATGATGGGCATGAAGCTGTACGACTTCGCGGTGGGACAGCCCACCGAGCTCGGCGACGATCTGCACGCGGCCATGCTCAACTTCGCGCGGGGTTCCCGACCCGGGGTGTTCGTGGGCACCCGCTACTACGCCACCACCAAGGCGTTCACCGCTTGGTGGACCGCCGCCTTGGCCCGGAGGTTCGGGGACCGCGTCCTGGTCTTCACGGTGTCCCCGGGCTCCAGCATGAGCACCAACGCAGCGCGCAACACAACGGGGCTCCAGCGCTTCCTGTTCACCAAGGTGATGCCGTTGCTCGGCCCAGCGCTCGGCATGGACCAGCCGGTCTCCAAGGGGGCCCGGCGCTACCTCGACGTGCTGAACGAGGTCGGCAGCTACACCAACGGCAGGACCTACACCTCGGCGCCCAAGAAGCTGGTCGGACCCCTGCACGAGGTCGCCTGCTCGCACCTGCTGGACCTCGAGCACCAGGAGATGGCCTGGACGGTGCTCGGTGAGCTCTCGGGCGCCGGTGTGGGCTCGGTGGGCCAGGGCATGCCGAACAAGTAGGGGCCCTCGAGGCGCGTCAGGGCGTCCCGGCGCCTGCAGGGTCCAGCGCCTGCCAGCCCAGGGGAGTCCACAGCAAGAGGACGGGCTCGAGGCCATAGGCGCTCTCGCTGATGCCCTGAGCTGCTGTCGCGAGCGCCTGCTTGCCCATGCTGTCCTCCGAGCCCGTGAAGAGCACGACCTCGCGGCTGGGGGCCACCGCCACGAGGCCGCCGGGGACCGTCTCCACCAGGGGCGCCCAGGCCTGGTGCAGCAGCAGGCGCGCGGCCTCGTAGGAGTCTCCGACCCACATCTGGAACACGCCCGGGACCCCCTCCACCGGCTGCACGGGCAGCTCCGAGCAGCAGGCCACCAGGTTGTCGAGGGCCCTGGCCTCCATAGCCTCTTGGCTCAGGCCCAGGTCGTCCAGGGTGCTCTGGCTCACCATGCCCATGCTGTCGGGCATGTCCAGCACCCACAGCACCGACAGGGCGCCGTGGAAGGGCCTGCGCAGCACCCGGCTTGCGGCGACCAGCTCGGGTGTGTCCGCCTGGCCTGTGATGCGGTCCACCTCGGCCAGGTAGCTCGCGTCCTTCAGGATCGGTCTCAGCTGGGCCGCCGTCGGGGCGTCCATGGCCGCGATGTCTCCCAGGCTCCCCACCTGCCGTGCGATGAGGGCGTCACAGTCCTCAGGCGCGTCCAGGCAGCCGGCCCGCAGGTTGTTCAGGAACATGCGCTGCTCGGTGCCGTCTGGATCGGTCACCACCACCTCGCCGGGGTCGGCGATCCGCACCGTGCGGTCGGGGTAGGCCTGGCTGACGGCGCTGGCCAGCCGCTGGGCCAGTTCCGGCTCGCCCTGTGGAGCATCGGTGGTGCAGGCCTGGACCAGGAGCGAGCCCAGGGTGGCGGCGACCGGCAGCCAGCGGGCGCGGGGGGTGCGGACGAGGGGACGCAGCATGGGGACCTCCGGCGCCAGTATGGCAGAAGAGAGGATCAGCGGCGACGCACCCCGATCACATTGGGGATGTCCCAGGCCCGGTGGTTGCGGTCGTCTTCGTTGAAGCCGGTCTCGTAGCTGCCCACCTGCAGCAGCTCCCCCTCGCCGTGGCGCAGGAAGAGGGTGGCCTCGGGGCCCCCCTCGGCGTAGTGCAGGCGCGCCAGGTCCAGGGGCAGGCTGAGCAGGATCTCTGTGAACTGTCGGGTGGACCACGGGGATCGCGCGTGGATGAACAAGATGTTTCCGCTGTGATCCGCCCCCAGCAGGGCGTGACTCCAGATCTTGTGTGACGGCTGCCACGCCGGCGCGCCGTCGCAGGTCAGCAGCCGGTAGCTCTGCACCAGGCTGGTGTACAGCGCGCGCTGGCCGTCCACATCGTCGCAGCGCAGGTCCAGCAGCGCGGCCGAGGGCCGGGCTGTGTCGGTGGGCTCGAGCAGCAGGGCGCTGCCGGCGTTGGGTGCCAACGTCGGGTTGTTCTCGTGGCCCTGGTCGATGAGGGCGAAGGTGGCCGTGCGGTGGTCCAGGGCGAACATGCCCGCGTTGGTCACCGCCAGCAGCCCGTGGCGCTCCGCCCAGCCGGGGCCGTCGAGGGACAGATCCGGGTGCTCGCGGCTGGCGCTGATCGCCTCCACCGAGAAGCGGGATGGATCCACCCGCAGCACGGTCACCCGCTCGTCCCCCAGCAGCGAGGGGGTGGGCGAGGCGAAGTGGGCCAGCTCCAGGCCCGGTTCGAGGCTGTGGAAGCTGCCTGTGGCCAGGGAATCCAAGGTAGGGGCCGCCACGGGGGCGGCCGAGGGGGCCGGCTCGACCAGGGGCGGCTCGGGTGAGGAGGCGGCCAGCGAGCTGGTGGGCTCGCTCGTGGCACAGGCCAGCAGCGACAGCAGGGGCAGGAAGGGCATGGTCCTCCCTGGGACAGCCACCTGGAGGGGACGGTTCCCCTGGATCAACCCCGGGGCACGCCCAGGCGCTCGCCGGTGAGCAGGCCCTCGGCATGCATCTGGATGCCCTGGCCCATGTCTCCCTTGGCCTGAGGGTCTTCGAACCACGAGAAGCTCAGCTCGAGCATGGCCAGCATGCCCTCGAGCGCGTCCTCGTCCTCGTCGATGCGGTCCCACAGCTCGCCCACCTGGGCGCTGTAGGCGCGGGAAGGCGGCCTCGACGATCTCCTGCTTGCCCGAGGAGTGCCGCTGGATGGCGCCGGGGCTCAGGCCCGACTCCCGGCAGATGTCCTGCATCGAGCAGCTGGACGAGCTGATCCGGGATCGACGCGACCCCGCGGTGCTGGACAGCGGGTCCTAGCTCGAGGCCAGCCGGGACCTGGCACCCTGCCGCAGCTACCCCGCCCTCACCCCGTGCGTCTCCCCCATCGGCGGCTGTACGCGCCCTGCCGTCCAATGGGCGGGGGGAGGATCTGCTCGAGGCTGGCTCCCTGCAGGCCGGCCAGCGCATCGGGCGGGAGCGACACTGGGGGGGGGCGCCAGGCTGCCGCGGGCGCTGCGCCATGAACTGCACCCTCACCCCCGCCCTGTTCCTGGAGCGTCCCCTGGCCCAGATCTGGGATCACCTGCGCTCCGCGATGGCCCCGGTGTCCCTGTGTTGATCGCCCTGGCCTGCCCGCTGCTGCGCTGGCCGCGCCGTTCGCGCTACCATGGGTGGGTTCCCAGCACCGAGGCCTCCCCATGCTCGACGTCCTCCTCTACGGCATGCTCGAGCTCGCCCTGGACATCGAGCACGGGGCGGACAACCCCTACGATCCCCTCCAGGTCCTGGTGGACGTGGAGCTGGCCCGTCCGGACGGCACCGCGCAGCGCTGGCCCGCCTACTACGACGGCCAGGGCTGGATGTTCCGCTACCGGGCCCTGCAGCCGGGGGAGTACAGCGCCCGGATCTTGCTGAACGAGGCGGACGCGGGCGGCTTCGTGTTCCACGTGGAACC
>CALDOK010000481.1 GCA_937912125.1 uncultured Pseudomonadota bacterium | reverse complement strand
GGCTGGGCGGCGCGAAGGGCTTGGCCCGCTGGGGGGCTGGCGCGCGCGGGGACGGCGCCGCGGGAGCTCGGGGAGCCGGGGCGGCACGCGGGGTCTCGCGCACGGCCACCTGCTCGCGCTCCATGGACTGGCGCAGCCGCTCCTCGATGCTCATGCGCTTGCGTCGCCCAGTGGGAGCGGGGCCCGAGCTGGCGACCTGATCGATGGAGGGCAGCGGTTCGTGCTCGTAGATGGAGCCAAAGAAGAACTCGCAGAACTCCTCGAGGTAGGCCCCACGGTCGCGGTACAGCTGCCGGCGCAGATCCACCAGCAGCTCCTGGCCGTTCTGGTAGCGGGACTGGGGACGTGCCTGCAGGCAGCGGGCGATGATGGGGCCCATGCCCGGGATCTTGGACTCGAGCTCGCTGACGCACTCGGACAGGGCGGCGCGTTCGATGGCGTCGTAGACCTCGGCCACCGGGTCGGGGGAGTTCTCGGGCACGCGGTAGGCCGCCCGGCCCATGAGCAGCTCGTAGGTGATCAAGCCGAGGGTGAACAGGTCGGTGCGGTGGTCGACCTCGCGCATCTGGGCTTGCTCGGGGGCCATGTAGATGGGGGTGCCCCGCAGCCGGTTGGGATCCTCGCGCTCGAAGTCGGCGTTGTCCACGCGGGCCAGACCGAAGTCGAGGATCTTCACCTCACCCGAGGGGGTGAGCATGATGTTCTCGGGCTTGAGGTCGCGGTGGACCAGCCGCAGGGGCTCACCGTTGTCGCCGGGGGTGGTGTAGGCCTGGTACAGGGCGTCGGCGATCTCGCAGGCGATCTCGATGACCGCCTCGGTGAAGACCTGCTCGTGGGCCTTGTCGCACTCCTCGAGCATGGTGCGCAGGGTGACGCCGTCGACCGCTTCCATGATGACGGCGTTCTCTTCCTGGATGTACTCGAAGACCCGCACGATGCCGCGGTGCTTGACCTGGTCGAGCAGGGCGAACTCCTGCATGAGCAGGTTCGCCGCATCAGGGCTGGAGCTGTCGCGCAGCTTCTTGACCGCGACCACGCGGCGGCGACCGGCGCTCAGCCCTCGACCCGGGGTCTCGCCCGCTGCCAGGAAGACCTCGCCGAACTTGCCGCCGCCCAGCTTGTGGATGACCTCGTAGTTTCGAATGAAGCGAGCCACGTTCTCTCTCCCGACCGACGCTGTGGGTCACGAACCGCACGATGAGAGCGCATGCGCGGGCGCGAGCCCATGGATGTTACCGGGAAGCATCCCCACCGGGCAACGTGCCAGGTGGGGCTCCTGCCGGAGAAGCCCCTGGAGCCTGGCTCTGCGGAGGCTGACCCGAAGGTGGAACACCCGGGCTGGCCGATGCCTTCGCTCGCGGCGGACGCAAGCGGCCCAGGACAATGCGGCGCGCATTGAGCCACGCCGGGGACAGGAAGCTCGACGCCACCAGCAACCCGAGCAGGGGCAAGACCAGCCCCACGGTGTGTGCGAGGCTGGACGCGCGGGTCCAGCCGTCTTCGGCGCGATCGCCCGGAGGCCCGTCGAGCCAGGCCGACGGATGCAGCTCGATGGAGGCCTCGGCCTCGGCGAAGGCCGCCAGGCGCAGCGTGGTCTCGAAGGAGCGCCGCAGGTAGAAAGGATCGAGCCGATATCGAACCTCGAACCACTCGTACTGCTCGGCGGCCGCCGCCTGGAACGCCACGCCCAGGCCGTCGGTCTTCTGCTTGACGAAGCTGCCGCCGCCACCCACCTCGGCGATCCAGGCCAACGATGCGTTGTCGATGCCCAGGGTCTCGAGGTGCCCGTCGATGCGCATGTCCTTGTACTTCTTGCCGCACAGGGTCACGGGCCGGACGTTGCCCAGCTCTTCGGGCAGCTCGAAGCGCCGACGGAATGGCCGGCCCAGACCGACGGTGAACACCCGAGGACGCGCGGTGAGCTCCGACCCCTCGCCGCGCACCCGCTCGAGGTGCTTGAGCAAGCGCTCGAGCTTGGCGGCATTGGTGGAGCAGGTGTCGTCGGAGCGCTCGTTGTTGAACCCGTCGGTCAGGGCGATGACCGTGGGGGCCCCCGTGGTGGTGCGCAGGAACTCGGTGACCTCGGGCACGTTGCTGAGCAGATCGCCCGTGGCGTACTCGACGGCCTGGTAGAGGTTGGTGTAGCCGCCGCTGGCCCGCAGCTCATCGCGCACCAGCTTCTTGAAGTCGCTGCGGCGTGTGATGACCTGCATCTTGCCGCCGACGGGGCGCACGCTGGTGCCGCCGAACTCGAGCAACACCAGGCCCGTGGTCTGACCCGGCGGGAAGAAAGCCTGCGCGACCTCGGGCTGGAGCAACGCCTTGCGGACCCGGTCGATCTTGGGGTCGGAGGAGGGCTCGTTCATGGAGCCGGAGCCGTCGATGATCACCACGAAGAGCTGGTCGGTCTTGACCGGGTCGTGGGGGATGACGTCGAAGCTCTGCTGGTTCTGGCCTTCCTGGATCAGCGAGCCCTGGTGGACCACCTGCAGGTGCTGCTCATCGATGGCCATGGGCCAGGGGTCGGTGCCCGCCAGGAACTGGAAGGCCAGGTGGACCTCGCCCGCGCCCCGATCGACGCGGGGCAGGCACTGCTCCGGCTCGGCGCCCGTGAGGTTCCCGCACTGGCTGGCCTTGGTGAAGATCTTGAGATCCAGCTCGGTGCCCTTGGCCATCTCCGGGGTGGAGACCCGCAGGGTGGTGCCAGGGATCGCCTGGAGATCGCTGGACCCGCAGCCCGCCAGCCCCAGCAAGGCCGCCGCGAGCAGGGTCGCTGTGCGGAGGACGCTCATCGCTCCTCCCTGGGCAGCATCAGGAACTCCAGCTCTGCGCTCTGGTCGCCGGTGCCGAGCACGATTCGATCACCCGAGGTGAGCCGGGTCTCGAGGGGGGCGGCCCGCCGCGGATCGTAGCTCAAGTTCACGCGCTCGAGGAAGCGACGGACGTTGGTGGAGGCCAGGCTCAGGCCACGGGCGAAGTAGCGATGCTTGCTGTCCACAGCCAGGGACAGGTGCATCTCCATCACGCCGGCCTCGCCGGGCAGGAAGACGTCGAGGCCCCGAGGGAAGTGCCCCACGAAGCGCTCCTTGGGCTGACCGTCGGGGGCGTCGATGGGGATGCGGCGACCGAAACGATCGAAGGAGAGGATCCGCAGCCAGCCCGCGTAGAGTTCATCGGGCAGGGGCCACGCGAAGGCGCCGAAGGCCAGGCCCCAGGCGCAGGCCGAGGCAGCCCCAGCCCAGTAGAGGTCCGACCCGACCACGATGTTGAACACATGCCACACCGCTGCGGCGAACAGCGCCGCCAGAAGCCCGGCGAGCAGGTGGTACAGGACACCACGAGCCTTGCGCACAGCCAGGGGCCCGATGGAGGTGGCCAAGCCAACCGCGGTGAAGGCTCCCAAGCGGTAGCGCAGAGAGACGAGGCTGGAGTCGCCGACGTCGGGATCCACGGCGTCGACCAGCGCCCGCAGCTGATCGCCCGCGGCGTCCGCCGGCAGGCCAGCGTGGAACAGCCCCAGCGAGTCGATGCCCAGGCGCACGAGCGGGGCGAGCAGGCCGGGGGCGAGCACGCCGTTCCAGAACCAGAAGGCGAACAGGGACAGGCTGAATGAGACGGCCAGGGTGATGGACGCCAACATGACGCGCTTCCACAGGGGGCTGCGACGCAGCGAGTGCTCGGCCAGCACCGAGGCGGTCGCCACCGTGGAGCCCACCAACGCCAAGAAGATGGCGCCGTCGGAGCCGGGCCCCCAGCTGGGCCCCAGGGCCGTGGTGTAGAGCAGCAGCAACCACCAGGCGAGCAGCCCGGCGCCAGCGCAGTACAGGCCGACCACCAGGTGGCGCATGGGGGTGTAGGGCACGAGGAAGATGTTCATGGCCACCAACGGCGCAGAGGGACCCGCGGGGATCATATCAAGCCTGACCTGCTGGGGTATCCTGTCCCCCCTGCCCCACCCACCACCCTCTTCAGTGCGCTAAGCTGCTCGAAACCCTGCGGAGAGTCGCATGAGTGATGAGCTGGTCCTTTATCTTCGCCTGACCCCCGAGTTTGGTGGCACCCGCTTCGGGTTCTTCGAAGGCATCGAGGTGGTGCTGGGCTCAGAGGGCTCACGCTGCGACATCACCCTGCCCCAGAGCCTCGGCGTGCTCCCCATTCACGTGCGCGTGATGCGGCAGGCCGACAACTCCATGATCCTGGCACCGGCCGAGCGCACCGCCACCGTCTTCCTCTGGAAGCAGGGCGCCCGCGCCCCCGTGCAGGTGGACACGCCCACCGCGGTGCGCCCCAACGACAGCTTCGCCCTGGTCACGGAGAACGGCCCGCGCTTCATCATCGAGCTCGACGCGCTCCCCCAGGAGGTCAAGGACGCCCGGGACAAGAAGCCGAGCATCCGCGACAAGCGACTGAACGCTGGCGCGTTCGGCAAGGAGGCCAAGCGCCAGGCCTTCACCAGGGTCCTGGTCACCGGCCCGGGTCAGTTCGTCCAGCGCGCCTGGACCTTCGTCAAGTCCGGCGCCATCTTCCAGCCCCGGTACATCTTCCTGGGGATCACCATGATCGGCGGCTACGCTTTGGCGGGCGGCATGAGCTGCAAGGGCAAGAAGACCGCCAAGCTGCTCCAGTCCGAGTCGGTCAAGCTCGAGAGCTGCGAGAAGACCCTGGGCTTCGCCGACGGTCGCGGCGAAGACACCAGCTGGACCTTCGCCGAGCTGGTGGCCGAGGTGCTGCGGGAGCCCGGCGGCGTGGGTTTGGCCCTGGAAGAGGACACCAAGCTGCGCGACGCGGTGTGGTCCGAAGCCCAGCTCATCCTCAGCCAGGGCAAGCAGTACGCCTGGCTGATCGAGTCCAAGGGCGGCAAGGCCAACGAGTTCGCGGACCTGCGCGAGCGCCTGCTGGCCGAAGAAGATCTGGACTCCGAGCTGGTCAAGGTGTTGCCGTACATCGCCGCTGATCCCAGCCGCCACTCCAACGAGTGGAACAAGCTCGAGGACTCCCAGACCGAGGACGTCTGCACCCGGGGCGTGGCGCAGCTCAGCTACCGCCAGGCCCTGCACTTCGGCCTGAGCCCCCAGCTGGACGCCCTGATCCCGGCCTCGAAGATGTCCAGCTACATGAACGACAAGCAGCTGCACGAGCAGGCCCTGCGAGCCACCCTCGAGGGTGCCGGCCAGAGCGAGTTCCCCGAGTCGTTCTCCACCACCGTCAACGAGTTCACCCGCGGACAGGGCGGCTGCCTCTACGTCGAGGGCGACGACGAACGCACCCGCGTCAACAAGGTGGTCAACAAGATGGCGCGTCACCTGGGCGCCGAAGCAGACAACGTGCCCCTGCCCGAGGCCTCGGCCCACGCCACCAGCGCCCGCTTGGCCAAGCTCTTCACCGCCGACCTTCCCGAGGTGGACTACCGCACCGATGGAGTGGGCGCCGTCAGCTACGCCGAGTTCCCCGTCAGCACGGTCACCGCGGGCCTGGGCTCGAAGGGTGAGTGGGTGCTGCAGCAGACCGCCCGCACCATCGCGCGATCCGTCGTCCTGCCCTGCCAGGCCGCGGTGGACCCCAAGGTCGACAAAGAAAAGGCCGCCGCCACCATGGGCGAGCTCCCTCCCCTCACCCAGTGCCTGATGTTGGACTGGCGCTTGCGGAGCGACAGCCAGTAGGCGGATAGCTCCCGACTAGCAGAGGTCGGGAGAGCTCCGCCGTCGCATCACCGCCAACCCCAGCAACCAGAAGCCGAGCCCCATGGCCGCGGGCGCTGGCCGGCTGGAGCACCCACACCCGCCGGCCTCCCCGGCCAGGGTTGCGGCGCCAGCGTAGTAGGCAGTGTCCTCGACCACGCCGTCGGTGTCGGTGTCGTCGGGGGCCTGGGTGTCGGTGTCGTCCGGCCCCGTGTCGGTGTCGTCGGGGACCTGGGTGTCCGTATCTACCGGCTGGTCGGTGTCACCCGTGTCATCCAGGGCGGTGTCGGCGGTGTCGGCGGTGTCGGGCATGGGCGGTGGGGGGGCCGCGACCACCACGGCTGCGCCGAGCAGGAAAAGGAAGCCACCGGACAGGACTGGGATGGGGAGCCGCATGGGACCTCAGGGCAGACGAAAGGCGGATGTCGCCGATGCGCGGGCTGCAAAGGTTAACACCCAGGTCGGACCCGGAGCTTCCTGTCTTGAGCCGCAATGCACCCACGAGCCCAGTGAGGTCCAGCCTGAGGGGGCTGGGCGAGCTGGCCTGCTTCGCGGCGCCGGTCACTGCGCTGCTGTGGGCACTGCGAGGGCCCCTGGCCAGCCTGGGGCAGGGCCTGTGGGGGCCGGAGCAGCCCTGGGGCAACGGCGACTTCGTGGGCAACTTCTGGTGCTGGTGGCGCGAGGCCGAGCTGCAGGCCACCGGCGTGGAGTGGCTCGAGGCCACCGGCTGGCCTGGCGGGGGGGGCGTCCTGGACCAGCTCTTCCCCAACCGAATAGACGCCTGGCTGGCCCTGCCTTGGTTCCAGCTGGACAGCTGGTGGCGCGTCTGGAACACCATGGGGCTGGCGCTGCCGATCCTGGCGATCCTGGCCACGGTGCTGGCCGCTCGCCTGGCCGGCGCCTCGCGGATGGCCGCAGCCAGCGCAGGCCTGGTGCTGGCCATGAGCCCCACCCTGCTGCACGAGCTGGGCTGGGGACGTATGGCCGGCATGATGATCTGCCCGGGGGTGCTGGCGCTGGCCGCGGTGGCCGCCGCGCTGCGCGCCCCCCGCATCCGCTCACCCGCCGCACTCCTGGTGGCGGCCGGGCTGCTGCTGGTGCTGCAGGCCGTGGCCTACCCCTTCCACGGCCTCGCTGCAGGGCTGGCCTGCGCCGTGGCGCTCCTGGCCTCCCCCCTGCCCTGGCGACGCCGCGGGCTCTGGCTGGCGGTGCTGGCGGCGACCATTGGGCTGGCGGGCCTGCCCTGGCTGGTCTCCCAGGCATCGGACTTCTCGGCCCTGGCGGGAGCGCCCCCACCGGCTGGCTACACCTCCATGCCCGCCGCGGGGCTGCTGGGCCTGGGCACGGTGCCCGAGCGCTTCCGGCTGCTGCCCCTGGCGCTCCCCCTCTCCTTGCTCGCCCTGGGCTCGGTCCGTGCCCGTCCCTGGGCCCTGGCTGGGCTGGCGGTGCTGGCGCTGGCCATGGGGCCACGCCTGGCCTGGGTCCTCGGAGGGCCCTCCCTCACCAGCCCCATGGCCGCGTTGATGGCCGCCTCGTCTTGGTTCGCGCGCATGCACCACCCCGTGCGGGCGGCCCCCATGGGCCTGGCGGCGCTGGGAGTGGCGGTGGCCCTGCTGCTCGATCCCACCCACACGCGCCTGCGCTGGCTCCGGGTCGCAGGGCTGGCGTCCCTGTGGCTGGGTGCCTTCGCGGTGAGCGCCGACCTGGCCCGGGTCACCACCTGGAACCGCCCCACCGAGCCCCCCGGAGTGGACGCGGCGCGCTGGCTCGCGGCCGAAGGCGATGGCCCCGTAGCCGACGTACTCTCGGGCCAGCACATGGCGGGCGTGGCGCTGCAGCCCTGGCACCGCCGGCCCCTACTGGAGACAGTCCAGGGCTATGGGCCCGCATCGGGCGGAGCCTGGAGCCCGGAGCAGCAGGCGGCCGCAGTACAGCTACAGGCCCTGGCTCGGGGTGACCTTCCCGGGTCCGGTACGCTGGCGAGCCTCGAGGCCCTGGGAGCCCAGGCCCTGCTGGTGGTGGACCGCCAAGGCCACTGGGACCAGGCGCCCGATCCCCAGCCTGCCCTGGCGGCACTGACCACGGCCCTGGGGCCTCCCGCCTACCAGGACGCCCAGGCCGCGGTGTGGCTGCTGGGAGCTACCACACCCCGCTGACGCCCACCGTGGGGGTCCCGGCCAGCGTGTTCCCCGTGGCCAGCTGAGCGCGATCGCTGCGGTGCAGCTCGGGCACCATGATGCCCACCGCGGCGCCGGCCAGCCCGCCCACCAGCACGTCGCTGGGGAAGTGTTTGTGGGCGCGCACCCGCAGCACCCCGGTCCAGGCGGTGACGCCCGTGGCCGCCAGGTAGGGCACGGCGCGACCCTGCCACGACCAGTCGTGGGTGATGGCCAGGGTGTGGGCCAGCGCGAAGCTCCAGGCTCCGGCCGCCGAGGTGTGGCCCGAGTAGAAGGACATCTGACCGTCGGCGTCCACGAACTCGCCCGCAGCCAAGGCCTCGTCCAGCTCGGCGCGCCACTGCGGATCGTAGGTGTAAGGCCGAGGACGACGCACCGCGTTCTTGACCAAATGGGTCAGGGTGGCGTTGATGGTGACCGCCTCGGTGCCCACCACGAACCAGGAGCCTGCACGCGCGGCCCGACGCCCGACGCCCCCCTGCTCCGAGTGCGCGGCGCCCAGCACACCCATCACCACCGGCATGGCGAAGCTGGGGTACAGGCCCACGATGTCCGAGAGCAGCGCGGGGCCCTCGCCGTCGATCATGGGCTGGCCAGCCCAGGGCGCGTCGAAGCCCAGGCTGGGCTCGGCGGGCATGGCCTGCTGCACCCACGGGGTCTCGTCGTCGATGAAGGTCACCAGGGTGTAGGCCAGGGTGGAGCCCAGCAAGGGGGCGTCCACCCATGGGTCGAAGACCAGGTCCGCGGCGGGCTGGCCCGCGTGAGCGCCAGCGGAGAAGCCGAGGGCAAGGGCCAGAAGAGCGGGAAGAGCGCAGCGAGCCTTCACGGTGGACCTCCCGTCCAAGAGAGCGCATGATAGTGCTGCTCGGCTATTGCGGAGGAGCAAGAGGAGCACGCCATGGACGGAATCGCAACCCGATGCTGGCTCGAGGGCACCGAAGGACGACGCTGGGAGGTCGGTCCGCGGGGTGTGCTCATCGGACGCAGCGCCGGCGCTGATGTGCAGCTCACGGATCTGTCGGCCAGCCGCCGCAGCGCCCTGGTCTACACCGACCCCGCGGGGGTCCAGCTGATCCGCATCGGGCGCAGCGCCGTGGAGGTCAACGGTGAGGCCCTCGAGGAGCAGCGCACCTTGCAGCAGGGCGATCGGCTCACCCTGCCCGGCCTCGAGATCCATGTCCGGCTGGAGCACAAGGAGCCCTCGTCCACCACGGGCTGGGCCCTGCGCCACCGCAGCATGGCCGATCCCACAGGGCGCGCCACCTCCTTCACCCAGCTTCCGCTGGGGTCCTTCCGGGTGGGGGGCGACGACGGCGACGACCTCACCATCCCCAGCTGGCCCCCTGGGGCCCTGCGGCTCGAGCCCGCCCTGCCCGGCGGCTGGCGCGCCACCCTGGCCGCGGAGCTCACCCTGAACGGCAAGGTCCCCCCCAAGGATCTGGCCCTCCTGCTCCAGAGCGGTGACGAGCTGGGCATGCGGGACACCACCCTGCGCCTGGTGGACATGGCCAGCGCCCACCAGACCACCATGGGCGACGACGCCCCCGATCTGCCGTGGCAGGTGGAGATCCAACCCGTACCCCCCGCTGGCGGTCAGCTGACCATCAAGCTGGGCCATCGCACCCGCACCATCTGGCTACCGGGGCTGCGCTTCGACCTGCTGCAGGTCCTGCTGGTGCCCCTGGGTAGTGGGCCCGCGGGCGAGCCCGTCACCGACGCCGTGGTCCTCACCCGGGTCTGGGGCCGCCTGCCCCCCCGGGACCCCAAGGCCGTCAACACCCTGGTCAAGCGCCTGCGCAAGGACCTCGAGGCCGGCGGCCTGGACTCCCGCACCCTGGTGGAGCGCACCCACGGCCGCACCCGCTTCGTGCTGGCCGAGGGCGCCGCCGTGAGCATGGCTGATCCGCGCTAGGCGTTTGGCCCGCACCCTGACGCTGTAATATGTGCGTCGGCAATGTCGGACGCATCGACCATCCTCAGTCTCGGCCAGCTCGAGCAGTGCCTCAAGCGAATGATCATCACGGTCTGCGATCTCGAGGACCTCGAGCCTGACGACATCCACCGTGACGATCGACTCATCGGTGGTGACCTGGACCTCAACAGCCTCGACGCTGTCGAGATCGCCGCCACCATCGAGTATGAGTTCGGCGTACGCATCCAGGATCTCAGTGCCGCGAAGGCCACCTTCCGCTCCGTGGCCAGCCTGGCCGAGCACATCGCCCGCGAGCGAGGGTGGCCGGTCCCATGACGGCTCCATTGGTGGTCCTGGGCTGGGGGAGCGCCTGTGCCCTGGGCGCCGACACCGACTCCAGCGTCGCAGGGCTCCGCGCGGGGTCCTGTGGCCTCGGCAGGCCGGAGCGATCCGCGCACCTGCAGCTCACCGACGCCCGCGACGCCCTGGTGGGCGAGATCCCCATCACACCACCTCCCGAGCAGCGGCTCAGGCAGGTGCTGGACATGGTGGTGGACGAGGCCATGGACCGAGCGGGGCCAGGCCACGGTCGCACGGGGGTGTTCGTGGGCACCACCGGCGGCTTCTTCGTAGACGCCGAGCTGCAGCTGCTTAGGGCCAGGGCCCTGGACCCCCTGGCCTGGCCCAGGCTCGGCCAACGCGGCCAAGGGGCGGTGGCGGACCGGGTGGCCCAACGCGTCGGCGCCCGCGGCCCAGTGCTCACCTACGCCATGGCCTGCACCTCCAGCGCCGCCGCGGTGGCCGCCGCCGGTCAACACCTGCGTGCCGGCACCTGTGATCGGGCACTGGTGGTGGGCTACGACATGCTGTCCAACCTCACTCTGCGGGGCTTCCAGGGCTTGATGCTCTACGATCCGGAGCCCTGCAGGCCATTCGATGCCAGCCGCAAGGGTCTGCAGCTCGGCGAGGGCTGCGGCGCCCTGGTGCTCGAGCGAGGCGAGGGCCCCTTCCAGCTCGCAGGCTGGAGCAATCACCTCGACCCGGGAAACCTCACCTCCTCGTCAACCGACGGCCTCACCGCCGAGGCGGTGATCAGGGCCGCCCTGGACCACGCTGGGGTCACGCCGGCCCAGGTGGTGGGCATCAAGTCCCACGGCACCGGCACCATCGACAACGACCTGGGAGAGGGCCTGGGGATCGGCAGGGTCTTCGGCTCGGCCCCCCCACCCTTCGTGTCCCTCAAGGGCGCGCTGGGCCACACCCTGGGGGCCGCGGGGACCCTGGAGCTGGTGCTCTGGCTGGCGGCCCTCGCGGCTGGCTTCCGACCCGGTTCCCTCGGCTTCACCGAGCAAGACCCCGCCATCGGCCTGTCGCCCAGCCTGGACCCGGGGCCAGCAGACCGCGGTGTCCACATCTTCGACGCCTTCGGCTTCGGAGGCAGCTGCATCGCACTGGTGGTGCGGCATGGCTGATCGCCCGCTCCCTGTGCTGGCCTGGTCCTCCATAGAGGGTGACCCAGCCGCGGAGCACAGCGCCCTGTTCGGCAGGAAGTTCCGGCGCATCAGCCGCTTCGTCAAGCTCGCGCAGGTGGCCGCCGCGCGCTGCACAGCACAGCGCCCCGACGTGGACATCCGGGCCGCGGGCCTGTTCATTGGCACAGGCCTGGGCAACACCGCCGACATCGTGCCTCTGGCCGAAGGCGTGCTGCACCCCAACCGGCCGCGTTGCAGCCCCATGAGCTTCGCCGGCTGCCTGGGCAACGCCGCGAGCTTCTTCACGGCGCGCTCCTTGGCCTGCCTGGGACCCAACGTGACCATCTCCCAGGAGGACCTGAGCTTCGAAGCCGCGCTGCTCGAGGCGACGCTCGCCCTGCGGGCCGGGGACATACAGCTGGCCATGGTGGGAGGAGTAGACATCATCTCGGGTGACGAAGACGAACAGCGCGAGCGCATGAACGCCGTAGGAGCGCCGGGCCGTTGCGCCCAAGGAGCCGCCTTTCTGCTGCTGGCCGCAGATGGCGACGCCCCCGCACTGCTGCAGGAGTGCTGGCTGGGGGCCGCCCCCCGCCAGGTCGTGCTCGCCGACCTCCCTGCCACAGCGCGTTTGCTCCCGGGCTGGCGCCTGACGGGCAGCGCCTTGTGCCACCACGGCGGAGTCGCAGAGTTCGAGGAGCGCTTGCTTCCCGTCGCGACTGGGCTGCGCATCGCAGAGGCTCTGGACGCAAACGAGCCCAGCTTTGTCCATCTGCAGCGCAGCGCAGCGGGCACCTGGGGACGGGTTCGCCTGGCGAGGACTGGACGTGTATAGGCTCGAGGCCGTCTCCCGCACCTGGCAGCTGGACGCGGTGCTGGTGCCGGCCCTGGTGGAGGTCAGCGCGTGCTTCGTGCCCGGGCAGAGCGTGGCCGTGGTGGGGCCCTCCGGCTCGGGCAAGTCCACCCTGCTGCAGGTCGCCGCGCTGCTGGACCCCCCCAGCGCCGGTGCGGTGTGGTGGCATGACCGGCAGCTTTCGGCCCTGAGCGACGACGCCCGCAGCCGCTTCCGCTGCGCGAAGCTGGGCTTCGTGCACCAGACCTACCCCATGGTGGGCACCCTGACGCCCCTCGAGAACGCCATGCTGCCCGCCCTGTGGGCCGGGGTTTCCCGGGGGGATGCGCGGCTGAGGGCCCTCGATCTGCTGTCCAGGGTTGGGGTGGTGGCCCTGGCGGATCGCGACGTGCGTACCCTCAGTGGCGGTGAACGGCAGCGGGTGGCCATCGCCAGGGCCCTGGTGAACAAGCCCATCGTGGTCTTCGCAGACGAGCCAACCGCGGCCCTGGATCGCGACACCGGCGGCCGGGTGCTGGATCTGCTCTTCGAGCTGGGCTGCCACGAGGGCGCAGCCCTGGTGGTCGCGAGCCACGATCCAGCAGTGGCGCGTCGGGCGCGCCAGCTCATCCCCCTGGACGGCGGCCGCCGGGTGGAGGCTCCCTGATGCTCCACAGCCTCTGGCTGGCGGCCACCGGCCTGCGACGCAGCCCGCGGCGCACCCTGCTCACCGTGGGCGCGCTGGCCAACGCGGTCTGCGGGGCGCTGCTGTTCTACGGCTTCACCCGCCACACCTATTGGGGGCTCGCGGAGCTGTTCGCCCGAGGAGGCGGGGGGCATGTCCAGCTGGCGGACAGGCGCTGGTTCGACGCGCCGGCGCCCGAGGACCACCGCACCGATCTGTCGCGGCTCGAGCAGGTGCGCAGCCAGCTCCTGGCCGATCCCGAGATCGCCCCCTTGGTGAAGGCGGCCGGCATCCGTCGCCAGCTCACCGGGATGATCACCACAGGGACCTCGTCGGGGGTCTTCCTTGGGGTGGGCACCGAGCCCGAGAACGAAGGGGCGCTGGCCCCGCTGCTGGTGCCCAGCGACGGCTGGAGTCTGGCGGCGTTCGAAGGAGACCACGACGTGGTCCTGGGGACGGTGTTGGCCGCCCGCCTCGGCGTGGAGCCCGGCGACATCGTCACCGCCCTGGTCACAACAGACGATGGCCTCACCAACGCCATGGACCTCGAGGTGGCCGGGGTCGTCACCACCGGGTCCATCGAGCTGGACCGCACCTGGGCCAGCATGCCCCTGGACACCACGCTCGAGCTGGTGGACTCCAACCAGGCCGACCTGCTGGTGGTGGCCCTGCACGACACCGCGGACACCGACCGCGCGCTGGCTGCGCTGCGTCGCTTAGTGACGCCGGACTCCTGGGTCCAGCCCAGGCCGTGGTTCGAGCGCGCCACCTACTACACCGCCGTGCGCGCCCTGTACGACCGCATCTTCGGCATCTTCGAGCTGCTGATGGTGCTGGTGGTGGTGCTGTCCCTGAGCCAGGCCGTGGCCGCCGTAGTGGCCGAGCGCCGCCAGGAGATCGCGCTGCTGCGGGTGGTGGGCCTGACCCGCCGGGCCGTGGTGGGCCTGTTCGTGGCCGAGGGCGCGCTGCTGGGGGTGCTCAGCTGCGGCGTGGGCCTGGCGTTGGCCTGGACAGTGGGCTTCATCGTGCAGCAGGCTGGTGGCATCCCCATGCCTCCACCCCCGGGCTTCACCGAGGGCTACGCGGCGTGGTTCGTCTTCGACGCCCTGGGCTACGCCATCGTCCTGCCCGCCACCCTGCTGGCCACCATCGTCGCTTCGGCCGTGCCCGCCTGGAGAGCCTCCCGCGGCGCCCTGTCCCGCACCCTCGCCGGCTTGGGCATCCTGCTGGCCCTGGGCCTGGGATCCCGCCAGGCCGGGGCCGACCCTCTGACCGAAGCCGCGAGCCTGATGGCGGGGAGCGACGCCCGCCGGGCCGCGCCCGCCGACGAGCTCTGCAGGGTGGAGCTGGCCATCGAAGACGATGTGAACAGCGTGTCCTGGCGCCTGCTGATGCAGGGGGAACACACCCTGGCGGTGACCACCAGCCCGCCCCCAGGCAAGCGCCAGGCGGTGCTGCGGCAGGGAGACCAGACCTGGTTCCAGACCGAGGCCATGGGGCGCGCGCTCCGCGTGGGGCTGGGCCAGCCCGTCCAGTCCCGGGTGGCCATGGCCGAGCTGCTCGCCCCTCGGCTGCTGGAGAGCTGGACCCCTACCGCCCTCCGCCCCGGAGATGGCGTGCGCACCGTGGAGGCGATGGCCACCGAGGGGGGCCCGGCCGCCTACGCCTCTGTCGAGCTGGACTTCGACCCCGAGGGCCTGCTGGTGGAGGCGCGGTTCAGCGGCAAGAGCGGCGCCCTGCTGCGGGTGGCCCGCTGGTCCTGGGAGGACGAGGCGTCGTTCGTCACCGAGATCTCGGATCCCAGGCGCGTCGGTGGTCCCACCCGGATCCGCAGCTCCGCCCCCCGCTGCGAGCCTGGCGTGTGGATCGCGTCACAGGACGACTTCCTCACCGTGGCGATAGACCTGGCCGAGGCGGGATAGACCGCCGCACGAGGTGAGAGCGTGAAGATCGACGACGTCCCTCAGGACGAGGGCTCCCACTACGGTGACATGCTCCGCGTGACCTACGCCGTGGGCGAGGATGGCCGCTACCAGAGCGTGCAGACCAAGGGCTGGCGAGGCGAGATCGACACCACCAATGTGGCCGTCGACCTTGCCAACCAGCGCATCCAGGCCACCTGGCGCCGGGTGCGGGCGGGGGAGCTCAGTCCCCTCGCCTACCACATGGAGCAAGCCCGCATGAGCCCGGCCCTGCTGGCCGCCGACACGGGGATCTGGCGGTGGCGAGTGAAGCGCCACCTGCGCCCTGCCGTGTTCGCACGGCTCCCCCCCGCCCTGCTGGCCCGCTACGCCGAGGCCATGGGCATCGACCCCCAGACCCTGCGCTCGGTCCCCGACCAGCCGGAGGCCCTGTGAGCACCACCGCCGCTCCCGTGGACGAGCCCCTGCCTTCCACCGCCCTGACCCGCGCAGCCCCAACGCCCCTGGGCACCACCCACGACGACTTCGTCCACATGAACACCGCCCACTGCGAGAGCGGCGTGACCGCCTCACTGCTGGCCGACGCGGGGCATCCCATCGGCGAGCCCATGGCGTTCGGTGTGGGGGGCGGGCTGTTCTTCGCCCACATGCCCTTCGCCAAGATCATGGGGCTGCCGCTCACCACCTTCCGCAGCTTCCCCGGCACGCTCTTCAGCAGCGCGGCCAAGCGCTTGGGGGTGCGCTTCACCAGCGAGAGCTTCCGCAACGCCGATGTCGGCATGGCCCGTCTCGACACCCTGCTCGACCAGGGGCGACGGGTTGGCCTGCAGGTGAACATCTTCTGGCTCGACTACATCCCACGCCAGCTGCGCATCCACTTCAACGCCCACAACCTCATCGTGGTGGAGCGGCGGCAGGACGCCTACCTGGTGAGCGACCCGGTGGTCGAGGAGCTGTACGAGTGCAGCGCTGACTCCTTGCGCCGCGCCCGGTTCTCGGGAGGGGCCAAGGTCTGGGGTAGCGGCCGCCTGTACTACCCCGACGAGCTGCCCGAGCAGCTCGAGCTCCGTGGCGCGGTGTTGGGAGGCCTGCGGCAAGTCTGCCACCGCATGCTGCGCATCCCCCGAGTGGTGCCGTGGTTCGGGGTCCAGGGCATCGGTCATCTTGCAAAGCAAGTGGAGCGCTGGCCCCAGACCCAGGGCGAAGAACGAGCCCGGGAGTACTTGGCCAGCGTCGTGCGAATGCAGGAAGAGATCGGCACCGGAGGCGCCGGCTTCCGCTACCTCTTCGGCGCCTTCCTGCAGCAGGCCGCAGAGCAGCTGGCCTGGCCCCAGCTCGAGGACATGGCCGAGCCCGCCACCCAGGTAGGGGACCACTGGCGTCGCTGGGCCCTGCACGCCAGCCGCATGGCCCGGGGCAAGCCCAGCCAGGACTGGCCCGAGCTGGCGGAGGGCCTCCGCGACATGGCCTCCCGTGAGCGCGCGTTCCTCGAGGAATTGGATAGGGTGAGGACAGCAGGTCCGCCCCCTCGGCGAGTGCCGCAGCTGCCCGACCCCAACGCCAGCCACCATGAGTCGAACCCAGGATGACCACTAGAACGACCCTCACGATCCTGCTGGCCTGCACCGCAGCCCTGGGCTGCGGCCCCACCGACGAGTACTGCCAGGACGTGGAGTCAGCGGCGTCGGCGGTGGTGCTCGACGCCGTGGCCGAAGAGCAAGCCTGCACCGTGGACGAGGACTGCGAAGTGGTGGCCGTCAACGGCTCGTGCTTCGACAACTGCAGCCGGGTGATCGCCGTGGCCAACCGTGACGCGTTCGACGCAGCGCTGGACCAGGCCGAAACCGAGCACTGCGTGGACTACGACGGCTGCACCTTGATCATCCCCCCGTGCGCACCTCCGGATGGGGCGGTGTGTGGCGATGACGGGGTCTGTGTCGAGGGCTAGCGAGGCGGCCCGGCCTACATCAACCCCTCGACATCCCCGTCGGGCAGCAGGTCCACCTGCCAGGCCTGGGGCTCCTTGGGCAGCCCGGGCATGCGCATGATGTCGCCGGTGAGCACCACCAGGAAGCCCGCGCCGGCGTTGATGCGGATGGAGGCGACGGTGACGTCGAAGTGCTCGGGGCGGCCCCGCAGGCGGGGGTCGTCGGACAGGGAGCTCTGGGTCTTGGCGATGCAGATGGGCAGCTTGTCGTAGCCCAGCCGGCGCACGTCACTCAGGTCGCGCTGGGCGGTCTTGCTGAACACCACGTCGTCGGCCCCGTACATCTTCTGGGCCACCTTGCGCACCTTGTCCTCCACGCTGTCCTCGTCGCAGTACAGCGGGCAGAAGGCGTCGGCCTTGCGCTCGGCGTGGGCGATGACCTGGCGGGCCAGGTCCATGGCGCCCTCGCCTCCCTTGGCGAAGTGATCGGAGACCGCGAACGGGACCCCCAGCGCCTCGCAGTGGGCGCGCACCACCGCGATCTCCTCGTCGGTGTCCTGGGCGAAGCGGTTGATGGCCACCACCGGCGGCTCGCAGAACTGCTGGATGTTCTCGATGTGCTTGGTGAGGTTGGGCAGGCCCCGTTCCACAGCGGCGGGGTCGGGGACCGCCAGCTCGGCCTTGCTGCGCTTGCCGCCGTGCATCTTGAGGGCGCGGATGGTGGCCACCAGCACCACCGCGGCCGTGTCGAGCTTGGCACCCCGGCACTTGATGTCGAAGAACTTCTCGGCCCCCAGGTCGAAGCCGAAGCCGGCCTCCGTGATGGCCCAGTCGGCGCAGTGCATGGCCATGCGGGTGGCCAGCACCGAGTTGCAGCCGTGGGCGATGTTGGCGAAGGGACCAGCGTGCACGAAGGTGGGCACGCCCTCGAGGGTCTGCACCAGGTTGGGCAGCAGGGCGTCCCGCAGCAGGGCCACCATGGCGCCGGTGCCCTTCAGGCAGCGGGCAGTGACAGGCTGACCGTCGCGGGTGAAGCCCACCAGGATGCGGTCCAGCCGCTGCCGCAGATCCTCGGGGCCCTCGGCCAGGGCCAGGATGGCCATGATCTCGCTGGCCGCCGTGATGTCGAAGCCGGTCTCACGGGGCACGCCCTGCTTGGGGCCGCCCAGGCCGATGATGCAGTCGCGTAGAGCGCGGTCGTTCATGTCCATCACCCGCCTCCACTCGATGCGGCGAGGATCCAGGTGGGGCTCCATGTCGTGGTAGACGTGGTTGTCCAGCAGCGCGGCCAGCAGGTTGTTGGCGGCGGTGACCGCGTGGAAGTCGCCGGTGAAGTGCAGGTTGATGTCGCTGGCCGGCATGATCTGGCTGTAGCCGCCGCCGGTGGCGCCGCCCTTGACCCCCATGCAGGGCCCCAGGCTGGGCTCGCGCAGGGCCAGAGCCACGGACTCACCGAGCTTGGCGAAGGCCTGCCCCAGGCCGATGGTGGTGGTGGTCTTGCCTTCGCCTGCAGGGGTGGGGGTGATGGCGGAGACCAGGATCAGCCGCCCTGGCTGCGGGCGAGCGCGCGGCCGCTCGAGCACCTCGAGGCGCACCTTGGCCTTGGTGGGGCCGTACAGCAACAAGTCGTCGGGCGACAGGCCGAGCTTGGCGGCGATGGCCGTGATGGGACGGGCGGTGTGGCCGCGGGCGATCTCGACGTCGGTGGGCATGGGACCTCCAGGGGATGAAGGAGGCTAACCCTCCACCTGGACCGAGGGACATTGGGGCGGGGGTCAGGGGCCTAGGTCCCGGGGTACTGTACGAACACAGCGCCCGCTGTGGAGCCCCCGGTGGTGGCGCCGGTGGCGCCGACGAGCAGATCGCCCTGGCCGTCGCCGTCGAGGTCGCCGATGCCCACCCCCTGGCCCGCGGCGGCGCGCGCCGAGGGGCCCACGAACGCGGCGTGGGCGGCGCTGGTGTCGTAGCTGCCGCTCAAAGGTCCGTAGAAGAAGTAGGCCGCCCCCAAGCCGCCGCTGTCGGCCGACGCCCCCACCACGAGATCGGCGAAGCCATCGCCGTCGCTGTCCCGGGCGGCCGCGCCACTGCCCGCGCTGGCGCCGCTGGCGGCGCCTCGGACGATGACGTCGGCCGCGGCCAGATCCACGGTCCCGGTGGTGGACCCCAGGACAACATAGACCGCGCCCTCGTTGCGGGAGGTGACGCTGGTGGCGGAGGCGCCCACCACCATGTCGTCCAGGCCATCGCCGTCGATGTCCGCCATGGCCATGCTGATGCCCACGGTGCAGCCGGCCGACTCGCCCACCAGCTGCACGTCGGCGTCGGCCGCGGCCACGGTGCCGTAGATGGGCATGTGGACCACCTGCACCGTCCCCAAAGAGAGGCCGAAGGGCCTGTCGTAGGGCGCGGAGACCATGGCGTCTCCGAAGCCATCGCCGTTCAGATCACCCCCGACACGCACCTGCCGGCCCATGTAGGCGGAGGCGGAAGGGCCCTCGAGGGTGGCGTCGGCCTCGGTGCCCAGGTCCAGGTTCCCGGTCACGGGGCCGTAGCTCACATACATCGCGCCGCTCCCACCCAGGACGGAGTAGGCGCCGACCACGGCGTCGGCCAGACCGTCGCCGTCCAGATCCCCCAGGTCGCTTCCGTGCCCGGTGTAGGTGTTCGCCGCCCCGTAGAGGAAGGCCTCCGAGTCCTCGAGGTCCACGTCGGCGGTGAGGGGCCCATGCACCACCCTGGCGCCAGGGATGGTGCCCCACGGGCAGCCGATGATGAGGTCGAGGAACCCGTCGCCGTCGGTGTCGCCCATGCCGATGCTGCGCCCGCTGCCGTAGCAGGTGGCGGTGTCGCCCAGCAGCGCGTGGCCGGCGCTCTCCAGGTCCTGGCTGGCGCTCAGGGGACCGTAGACCAGGTAGCCGCCCACGGCGTTGTCGTAGAGCGTGGCCACCAGCACATCGTCCACGCCGTCGGCGTTCACGTCGCCGGTCTCGATCAGGCGCCCCGCGTCGGCACCCGAGGTGGTCGAGTACAGCACCGCATGGGCGAGGCCCAGATCGGTGGTGCCCATGTAGCCGCAGTGCAGGTCGCCCCCGTCGCAGTCCTGATCCACGCCGTCCTCGCAGAGCTCCTCGGCGTCGGGGTAGACGCTGGCCAGGGTGTCGTCGCAGTCCTGCTCGCTGGCCTCCACCCAGGCGCAGGCGGCGGCCCAGAAGCCATCGCCATCCGCGTCGAAGCCCTCGTCGATCTCGCCATCGCAGTCCTGGTCCTGCTCGTCGCAGAGCTCCGCGGCCTCGGGGTGGGTTGCAGGGTCCGATGGATCGCAGTCCCCGCCCTGGGAGACCCAGCCCAGCTGTGGGGCGCAGGTGGTCTCGGTCTCCGCGGGGTGGCCCCAGCCATCCCCGTCGGCGTCGCTGTACCAGGTGGAGATCTCGATCAGGTCCGCCCGTCCGTCGCAGTCGTCGTCGTCGCCGTCGCAGACCTCCTCGGCCCCTGGATGCACCGCCGCGTCGCCGTCGTCGCAGTCGCTGCCGTCCCGCACCCAGCCCGAGGGGCACTGCTCCGCCTGGACGGAGACGCCAGGGTCGCCGTAGCCGTCCCCATCGGCGTCCTGGTACCAGACGCTCTGCCGGTCCTGCTCGATCCGCACGCCGTCACCGAGGGACCAGTCCCAGGGCTCTGCGCTGTCTGAACGCGGGTCGGTGTCCCGCTGGCCAGTGTCGTCGGGCTTGGCCGGATCGGGCTCGTCCCCGCAGGCGAACAGGGCGAGCAGGCCGAGCATCAGCAGTGGACGCGAGTGGGTCATAGGCGCCAGGGAGAGCACTGGGACAACACCACAATACTGTGCCCGGAAGCGACAAACCCGATCGATCTCGACGCCGCTTGGAGCGACGCGAGGCCTGGAGCGCAGGGAGCAATGGGGGTAGGATGCCGGCAACCCGAGGAAGCGAGCCATGAACCACCGCCCCGCCACGGTGCTCCCAGCCCTGTTCCTGTGCGTCGCCTGCGGCTCCCCAGAGCCGACCCCGGTGCCAGCCGAGCTCCAGCCCACCGCCCTGAGCGCAGAGCAAGCCCAGGCGCTGCGACAAGCGCCGCCCCCCGAGTCGGACCTGCCCCCCATGGCGGCGGGCAGCTGGTCCCTGGCCTGCGGCGCTGCCCTGGAGCTGGAGCCCAGCGGTCCGCTGCAGCTGCTGGAGCCAGCAGGTCTCAGGCCCCTGGGAGGCCAAGCGGTGGGAGAGCCCGCCTTGGACACCGCCCATCGGCGCGTCGCCTGGAGCCAGGCCCCCAAGGCTCGGCCGGATACGGTGGTGAGCGTGGTGGCGTGTGAGGGCGATCGCTGGGGTGAGCCCCGCACCCTGGTGGGCGGGCCGGGCTCGCCCGACCGCGTGGCCATCAGCCCCGACGGCGCCTGGGTGGTGTGGGTCTCGGGTGCCAGCGGCGTGGCGTCGCTGTGGGCTGCACCCTTCGATGGGGGCGACGCGCGGCAGCTCTCCAACCGTGGCGTAGCCCGGGAAGCAGCCTCTCCCGGCGCCCCGCCCGCGGGCTTCGTGGCACCGCCTCACCAGGGCCCGCCGGTGATCGAGCCCGGCCAAGCCGGAGGCTACCGCGTGAGCTGGCAGGCCCCTGATGGCGAGCACAGCGTGGAGCTCCCATGACCGCAGCGCTGCTGCTGGTCCTGACGGCCCAGGCCCAGGACTACAGCTTCCCCACCAGCGAAGTCGACTTCGGGAACTTCTACGTCACCGCATACTACGACCACGACGGCGTGGACTGGAGCTGCGGCGGCTACCAGTACTCGGGCCACCGGGGCAACGACTACGGTGTGGGCTCCTGGACCGGCATGGACGCAGGCCAGGACATCGTGGCCGCGGCCGACGGCACGGTGGCCTATACCAACGACGGCGAGTACGACCGCTGCAGCACCGGAGACTGCGACGGGGGCGGCGGCTACGGCAACTACGTCAAGCTCCAGCATGCCGACGGCAAGGTCACCTACTACGCCCACATGAGGCAGTGGTCCGTGGCGGTCTCCGCTGGGGCCTGGGTGGCCTGCGGCACCAAGCTCGGCGAGGTCGGCTCCAGCGGATACTCCACCGGCCCCCACCTGCACTTCGAGGTGCGCGAGGCCTCGGGCTCCCAGTCCGACCCCTTCGACGGGGACTGCTCCTTCCCCCCCAGCTACTGGGTGGCCCAGGGCTCCTACATGGGCAAGCCCGGGCGCAGCTGCGCGGGGGGGGACCCCTGCGAGCCCGCGGCCACGCTGAGCTGCGGGGACCGCATCGACACCAGCAACGACGGCGCGGGCTCCAGCGACGCGCACAGCTACTACGGCTGCTCCGAGTGGTCCTACACGGGGCCCGAGCAGATCTGGTCCTTCTCCACCAACTTGGATGAGGCCGTGTCCATCTCGGTCTCGGGCCACAGCGCTGACCTGGATCTCTACGTGCTGGGCTCCACCGCCTGCGATGGCTCGGACTGCCAGGCGTACTCGGACAACTCCGAGACCGAGGCGGAGTCCCTGAGCTTCGATGCCAGCGCTGGCCACGACTACGTGGTGCTGGTGGACGGCTGGGAGGATGCGGTGAGCAGCTTCCACCTCGAGGTGGACTGCCAGGGCAGCGCGCCCGAAGACAGCGATCCCCCAGGCCCCGACGACACCGATCCTGTCGGGCCCGGCGACAGCGAGCCCGCGGACAGCGAGCCCCGGCAGGACTTCCCCCCCGGAGCCCGCGGGGACTACGGGGACGAGGGGTGCGGGTGTACCACTGGCTCGACCCAGACGGGCCCGGGGCCGTGGCTGGGCGTCCTGGGCCTCCTGGGCCTGCGGCGGCGGCACAGAGCGCAGGCCTAGCGCCCGCCTGATTCTCCCGGCGGGATCAGATCTGGCACCGGTGGCGGCGCCTCGAGGTGTAGCCGCTGACCACTGAAGGGGTGATCCAGTGCCAGGCGCCAGGCGTGCAGGAGCAGGCGCGGACTGGCGGCCGCGACGGGGGCTGGCGCGTACAGGGGGTCCCCCAGGATGGGGTGGCCGATGGCCGCCAGGTGGACCCGAAGCTGGTGGCTCCTACCCGTGCGGGGCTCGAGCAGCAGCAGGGCGGCCCGGGGGCCGCGCGCCAGCACCCGGTAGTGGGTGATGGCCGGCTTGCCCGCGACCATGTCCACCTCGTTGCGGGGGGGCAACCCACCGATGCGCGAGAGGGGCAGCTCGATCAGGCCGGAGTCCGGCGGCTGGCCGTGCACCCTGGCCAGGTAGCTCTTGGCGATGGTGCGGGCCTCGAACTGGCCCTTGAGCGCGGCCTCGGCCTTGCGGCGCAGGGCCATGACCAACACGCCGGAGGTGTCCATGTCCAGGCGGTGCACGTCGTAGATGGGGGTGTGGTCCCGGCGGGCCCGCAGCAGCGCGCTGTCCTGCCAGCCGTCCTGCCGGCCGGGCACCGACAGCAGGCCCGAGGGCTTGTCCACCACCAGCAGATCGCGATCGTGGTGGAGCACGGTGAGCCAGGGGACGGTTGGGGGCTGGTAGCGGTCGATCACGGCGCTCCCGGGGACGGGCGGAGAGGAGCCTGCGGCGCGTGAACCTCGTGGCCAGCCAAGCGCAGCAGCTTGACCACCCGCTGGGTGAAGTCGTCGGCGCCGCCCGGCCACGCCGCGGCGAAGCGCTGCATGGGGAGCTGGTTGCCCTGCAGCACCATGCCCGCCGCCAACACCACCTGGCCGGTGCTGGGACCGCGCAGCTCTGGGCGCTGGGCCACGGCCATGGCCTGCTCCCACTGGCCGGAGCCGGCCAGGCCGATGGCGTAGGCCCCCAGCAGCTCGACGGTGGGCGGGCAGCCCCGATCGTTCAAGCCCCACGCGCCCAGCTCCGCGGCCTGCTGGGCCCGGCCCTGCTCGAGGGGGATCATGGCCAGGAAGGGGCAAGCGTCGGTGTAGGGCGGCTCACCCCGGATGGCGCCCACCACCAGCTCCAGCGCCCCCTGGAGATCGCCGTCGCGCCGCAGGTACCAGGCCAGGCCACCCTGGGTGAAGGGGCTCGAGGCGCTGCGATCCGCAGCTCGCCACAGGGTGGCGCTGTCGTGCCAGTCCGGCAGGCGGAGCAACAGCACCCCGCACCAGGCCAAGAGCACCGGCGCGGCCCACGCGGCCACCCGTGCCCTCGCTGGCAACGCCGCCGCCACGGCCAGGGCCAGGCCCGCCATGGGCAGATAGAGGTAGCGCTCGCCCAGCAGCCCCTTGTCGAAGGTGGCGGCCAGGCTGGGCAGGAACGCCAGCACGGCCAAGGCCAGGCCGGCCAGCACCAGCCCGCGACGGCGGGCGAAGACCAGCGCCAGGCCGAAGGCCGCGACGGTGAGCATGCAGCCCAGCAGCAGCCCGCTGATGGGCGGGAGCCAGTCCACGTGCCGCGCGGGGGTCAGGGGCCAGGGCCAGCTGATCAGGCTGCCGTACACAGCGCCGATGTGCAGGGCCTTGGGGGCCACGGTGGACAGCTTGCCCGCGTCCGGCAGCGCCGCCGACCCCACCCCGGACCACAGCCGCATGCCCCCGTAGGCCACCACGCCCAGGGCCATGGCACCGTAGCGCAGCCACCCCCTGGGGCGGCGCCAGCGGGCCAGATCCAAGGCCAGCAGGAAGGCGGGAGCCAGCACCGCGCTCTCCTTGGACAGCAGCGCCGCGAAGGTGGCCAGCGCGGCCAGCGCCAGCCTCCAGGACGCCACCCGCAGGGGCAGGCAGGCCAACAGGGCCGCCAACAGCAGCGCCGCGGCCATGCTGTCGTTGCGCGCCGCGATCAGGGCTACGGTCTCGCTCTGGATGGGGTGCAGGGCGAAGAAGGCCGCGCCCAACAGGGCGGGCAGATCCCCCACCAGCCGCCGCAGCAGCGCGGCCAGCAGCACGGTGGCCAGCAGGTGCCAGCCCAGGGAGACCATGTGGTGGGCCGGGGCGGACAGGCCGAAGAGGGCTTGGTCCAGCGCCAGGTGCAGCAGGAACAGGGGGCGGTAGTAGCCGCTGTGGGGCGCGGGCAGGCGGGTGGTGCGCCACAGGTCCGCCTGCAGCAGCTCCCGCCAGTTGGCCAGGCTGCCCGTGAGGGCGTTGTCCACCACCAGCGCGCCGTCATCCCAGGCGAAGTCCGCGCCCCGCAGGGGCACGGCGTAGACGAGCGCCACGACCGCCAGGAGCGCGGCCAGGGCCCACCACCAGCGACGGGAGAGCGCTTCCATGATCCCAGTCCTATCCTCTGCCGCGCAGCAGGGCGGAACGATGATCGTGCACAGGCCCCACAGCCCCACAGGGCTCGCGGGGACACGACCCTCGGACAGACGCCGCACCCTGCCCGCCCTGCGCAGGCTGGTGAACGAGGTGGACCCCGAGGCCTTCATGGTGGTGCAGGACGTGCGGCAGGTCTTGGGCCGGGGCTTCGAAGCCCTGCCTCCGCCGAAGCCGCTGCGAGCGGCCATGGTCAAGAAGGCCTCTTAGTCGTCCAAGGCCCGCTCGAGGGCCGCCTCCATGGCGTCCAGATCGAAGGCGTTGTTCACGTAGACGATCACCCCCTGATCATCGACGATCCAGTCCTGGGGATAGGCCGCCGAGGGGAAGGGGGAGTGCTGCTGGTACTGACGCGCCACGCTGCCGTCGCTGTCCATCAGGATGGGGAAGCTCAGCCCGAGCTGTTCGGCGTAGGTGCGCACGGTGCCCTCGTCGTCGGCCGAGGCGATGCCCCAGACCCGCACGCCGCGATCCTGCCAGGCCTGCCACAGGCTGTGCTCGATGTCCGAGACCTCGGACGCGCACTGAGGTCACCAGGTAGCGAAGTAGACGAGCACCACCGGGTAGCCCAGCTGCTGGGACAGCTGGTAGCTCTCACCGTCGATGCCCGTGAGCACGAAGTCCGGCGCGGGGCTTCCGATGCTGGTGCCGCCGCTGCCCTCGCCGCTGTAGATCTTCACCTGCTGCACTGGCTCGTCGGGATCGGTGCTGACGATGCAGAGCTCGGCGCTCAGGTCCTCCCCCCCGGCGAACTCGATGCGCAGCTGCCCCTGCTCGCCAGGCGCCAGGCTGGCGCTGTCCACGCTCAGCTGGAGCGCTTCGGAGCCTGCGCTGGCGCCGACCAGATCCAGCGTGCCGGCGCCCAGGTTCGTCAGGCCGAGCACCACCGTCTCGCCGTCCTGGTCCAGCACAACCGTGCCTGTACTCACCAGCAGATCGGGCGAGGACACCGCGGCGTCGGCCTGCCAGGTGGAGAGCTGACCCCAGTCGGCCACATAGGCCCGGTCCTCCGCCGCGGCGACGTGCATGGCCCACTGGTCGGTCTCCACCGTGCCCAGCAAGCGGGGGGCGCGGGGGTCGGAGAGATCGAAGCCCGCCAGGTTCAGCTGGTCCACGGCCCACAGGCGATCCCCGGCCGAGGCCACCGCCAGCACCGAGCCCTCGAGCTCGATGGTGTCGATGAGCACGGGGGTCGCCGGGTCTTCCAGGGAGAAGACCAGCACGCCCGCACCGCCGCCTGCGGCGTACAGGGTGGTCCCCGCCGCGTCCATGGCCAGGTCCAGCATGCCCCGCCCGGGGTCCACCGAGCCGATCACCACAGGGGCGTCGCGGTCGCTGATGTCCACCACGCCGATGCCCAGGCTGTTGTCGGCGACATAGGCCAGATCGCCGGCCAGGAGCAGGTCCCAGGCGTTGCCCAGGCCCTCGGTGCGAGCCAGCTCGGCGGGCTGCTGCGGATCGCCCAGATCGAAGGTGGTCAGGCTGCCGTCGTGTCCCACGGCATAGAGGCGATCCCCGTCCCGGGCCATGCCGGCCAGGTCACGCTGGCTGTGGAAGGACAAGCCCTGGATGGCGGTGGGATCCGCGCCGTCCAGGGCGTAGAGCCCCTGATCCCGGTGGGTGGTGTAGACGACGCCGTCCGGACCCAGCTCGACGCGGTAGTAGCGGTTGCCATGCCGGCCGTAGTTGCCGAGCATGGAGAGGCTGCCAGGGTCGGACACGTCGAAGGACACGATGCCCCCCTGGCCCACACCCCAGGCCACGCCGCGCACGGCGTCGATCTCGAGGTCCACCAGCTCCATGAAGTAGACCTGGGGGATCTCGGTGCTGCCGCTCAGCACCAGCTCGTCCAGCTGCAGGAAGGGGGAGGCGGGGAGCTCGGCGGGGGGATCGCAGGTCTCGGCCAGGACGATCCACTCGGTATCAGTGTCGGTATCAGTGTCGCTGTCCGTGTCGCTGTCCGTGTCGCTGTCCGTGTCGGCTTCGGGGGCGCTGTCGTCGGTGACTGGGTCGACGGGGCAGCCCGGGGCGAGCAACGACAGGATGATCAGGGAAGATCGCAAGGGGTTCTCCGGGTTGCAGCGTTGACTCAGTAGACCCGAGACGAACGACGACTCCCCCCGTGACAGGCGAAGCTCGACCCGTGTAGCGGGCGATACGCCGCAGATGCGATAGCCGTGGGGGAAGCCAGGAGAAGCCCATGCGCCCCACCGCCCTCGCCGCCCTGCTGTCGCTGACTGCCTGCGTGCCCCGGGCCCGCTACAACAACGCCGTCAACCAGCTCGACGAGACCCGGCAGCTGGTGATGCTCCAGCAGGTGGCCATGGCACAGATGGAGGCCGAGGTCGATGCCGCCGAGGCCCGCTGCGGTCACGCTCGGCCCTCCGGCCCACCCCCGGTCCAGCCCTCGACCTATCAGGTCCAGCAGCTGGGCATCCCCGCGCTGCTGGCGCTACCCTTCCAGGCCCAGAGCGTCGCCATGGCCGTGCTCAACGCCGCGCCGGCCCCCTGCAAGGCCTGCGTGGACCAAGGCAAGAGCGCCGCGACCTGCCTGATCGAGGCGCCCCAGTGCGCCAACATGCCCCGGGTCACCGCGCGGGTGATCGACATGGCCAGGCGAGGCCACCAACAGGCCGCCATCACCGAGGCCATCCGGTACGACGCCCCCTGGGTCGCCGTGCCCGCGGGCGACTCACCGGCCCTGGGCGCGGCCGACGCCCCCATCACCATCGTGATGTTCCTCGAGGTCCAGTGCCCCTACTGCGTGCGCGGCTCGGCCACCATGGACGAGCTGGCCCAGCGCTACGGTGACCGGCTCCGGCTGGTGTACAAGCACTTCCCGCTGGCCTTCCATGACCAGGCCAAGCCCGCCGCCATCGCCATGGAGGCCGCCCGCCGCCAGGGCCGCTTCTGGGAGTACAAGGCCGCCCTGTACGCCCGGGCCAGCGAGCTGCGCAGCAACGCCGAGCTGATGGCCGAGGTGGCTGAACAGGTGGGACTGAACATGAACCGCTACCTGCGCGACATCGACGACCCCACCACCGCCGCCCAGGTCGACGCCGACATGGAGCAGGGCACCGCCCTGGGGGTCACCGGCACCCCGGCCTTCTTCGTCAACGGCTACGGCCTGCGCGGCGCCCAGCCCGCCGAAAAGTTCGCGGCGCTGATCGACCGGGAGCTGGGGGAGTAGCTGGCCTGTGAGGTGATGCTACTGTAGTGGGGTGCAACAAGTCCCTCGGGGGGACCCATGAAGCTCCAAACCCTGCTCACCCTCGCCACACTGACCACCGCCTGCGACCCCTGCCACAGCTGGGACGAGGTGAAGATCGTGGATCGCAAGGGCCTGGACCAGGGCGAGGCCGTCTCCAGCATCCGAGCCGCCATCGACACCTTCGCCGCCTGGACGGGGCGGGAACAGACCTGCGTGGGCCGCGTGAAGGTGGTGGAGGAGCTGGAGCATCGAGGGCAACGGATCGGCGGGGTATACAACAGCGCCACAGGTGACATCCGAGTCCTCCATCGGGAGAACGAGTGGGCCATGGGCTACATGGCCATCCACGAGCTCTGCCACGCCGTGGACAACGAGGAGGGCACGCCGAGCGAGGGCATGGCCCAGGCCCTCGAGCCCTACACAGAAGGCCTCTCCGAGACGCTCTACGCCACCGACGATGAGCGCACCCACGAGGCCTTCGCCAACATCTGCGAGGTCGGGCCCCGGCTGCATCCGCTCTGGCGCCAGATAGAAGAGCACTGCGGCGACGACTACCTGGACGACGCCTACCAGGCGGTGCACGAGCTGATGTTCACCGCTGGGGACCGCGAGATCGAGCTTGGCAGCTTCGAGGGCAGCGTCGATGAGTGGGAGCTGGCGGGCCTCGATCCCGACGAGAGCACAGACAGGGGCCATGGATACGGCCTGCTGGTCACCGGGGCAGACGGCGTGTTCATGCTCGACACCCTGTACAACTTCGACGACCAGGGCGAGCTCGAGTCCTACCAGCCGGTGCTACGGCGCATCGATCCACACAGCGCCACGGTGCTGGAGAACCTGTTCCTCGAGCCCTTCGAGGAGCACCTGATAGACGCCACCGGCAACTTCACCACCCAGCCCCACGCCCTGCTGGGCTCCAACAGCCAGCCCCTGCTCTACGACCGCTTCGACCCAGGCAGCGCCTGGCGCGTACACAGCGATCCCCTGGAGCTGGAGGTCGTGAGCCTGCCCGCTCTCGTCGAAGGCGCCCGCCTCGAAGGCTTCGATGCCGATGGCCAGCTCATCGCTTCCATCGACGAGGGCGACGGGCTCTACCAGGCCACGGCGGCCCTGGGCGACACTGCCTGGGCCCCGCTGGCCTTCGAGGGCGAGGAGCTCGAGGGGGCAGACGTCCAGGCCTTCGACGCCAGCGAAGAAGGCGCGCTGCTGGTGTTCTACGGAGCCACGGGCCCGGAGCTGGCCAGCCTGTCTATCCAAGGTGAGCTGGAGTGGACCGCCCCCATGGGCCTCGAGGGCGGCAGCAGCCACACCTTCAGGGTGAACCGCCTCCCCGACGGCTCCGTGCTGGCCGCGCCCTACGTCCCTGTCAGCGGCAACACCAACAAGAAGTTTCCACTGCGCTACGACCCCGTCACCGACAGCTTCAGCGCCCCCACCGGCGACTGCCACACGATGCGCTACTACCTGGACAGCGTGAGCTGGGAGGGCGGGTACTGGATGGTGTACCGCCCAGATGTGGACGGCGTCTACGGTCCCCTCACCCTGCTGCAGCTTCATATCCAGCCCCAGTAGATACCATGGCCCCCACGCGCCAGGCCCTGCTCACACTGGCCACAATGGCCAGCGCCTGCAACCCCTGCCACAACACCGCCATAGAAGCAGGCCGCAGCAGTGATCGCACCGAAGGCATGAACGACATCCTCTACGCCACCAGCGAGGAACGCTCCGTGGAAGCCTTCACCCGCAGCTGCGGGGCTGGGCCGGTGGTCCACCCCCTCTGGCAGCAGGTGGAGGAGAGCTGTGGGGCCAGTGGGCTGTCGAGCGCGGCTGGGGCGGAGCCGGCCAGGAAGCGTTGACCCTCATCCGGGTGGAGCTGGAGGCGCGGTAGCGCGGGCCCGCGAGCACCAGGCGGACCAGGATGGGGGCTCCGGGACCGGAACGGACGATTGGGTCCGGCAGGGCGGACCAGGATGGGGGCTCTGGGACCGGAACGGACGATTGGGTCCGGCAGGGCGGACCAGGATGGGGGCTCTGAGACCGGAACGGACGATTGGGTCCGCCCACCCACGGCATCGTGCCTAGTAGTAGTCAATCTCCACCAAGCACTCGTGGCTGACATGCTCGGTCACCCCGTCCTTGGTGAAGTCCAGCTCGCACTGGCCCATGTACCGCAGGAAGTAGGGGTTCGTATAGAACGCCTTGATGGCCATGCGCACGGGGAAGCTGATGCGGCCCAGCACGTCGATGCTCTCCTGGTAGCGCAGCTCGGTGATGGTGCCGGTGACGTTGTAGCCGCCTGTGTTGATCAGCACCTCGATCTCGGTGGGCAGGCGGTGGCCGGCTTCCTCGCGGAACTGGGTGCCGTTGAGGCTGAAGTTGCGGGTGGTGCCGACGATCTTGCCGTCGTGGCCTACGATGCCGAACTTGTTCTCGCCGCCGCCGAACTTGGGCTGCAGGAACTGACGGTGCAGCACCAGGGTGTGGTCCGGTGAGAACATGCGGACCGCGTACCACTCCTTGATGAAGCTGGGCATCTTGATCGTGGCCCAGCCGTGGTCGTGGTAGCCCTTGCCCGCCAGATCGAAGCGCTCGCCGTCCAGGGTGACGCTGCCCGACGACGCGGCCCGGGGCGAGCTGATGCCCAGCGTGTACTCAGCGGACTGGTCGGCGTAGAACAGCACCTTGCCCGAGCCGAACTTGTAGGACGGAAGCTCGTTGGCCAGGTGGAAGTCCAGCTGCACGTCGGACTCGTCGATGGTGACATGGTAGGCGTTGCCGCCGCCCCAGGTGCGGGCGGGGCCGATGGTGATGTCCATGCGGTCGGTGGCGGCCGTGATGTCGTCGCGGTCGTACTCGTGGTGCAGGTTCCACTTGCGGCCATCGGGGGCGTAGTACTGCAGATCCAGGGACGCCATGAAGGTGGACAGGCCCAGGTTGGTGATGGACAGCATGGTGAACAGGGTGCTGCCGTCGTTGGTGCGCGCAACGTAGAAGTAGCTCTCTCCATAGTTGCCGTTGTCCTCGAACTCCGAGTGCCAGCGCTGGAAGTCGGCCGTGACCCCGCGCGTGCCATCGGGCTCGAACAGGGAGATGGGCTCGGCCCCCAGCGCAGCGAACGAGACGATCAGGCAGGTGAGCAGAAACCTCAACATGGCGCATCCTCCAGAGCTGGCTGTCACCTAACAGGGGCGGTGGATCGACACCCCCGGCCAAAGGCACCGTCCAGGTTGCACCGAGGGTCGCCGGATGGGTAAGGCCGGCTCCTCAGCAGCCGAAAGTCCATCAGGAGAGCTGCTCCATGCGCTGCACCCTCGTCACCATCGCCGTCCTCACCATCACGCTGGTCAGCCCCGGGGCCCACGCCGCCGGCGATCGGGCGACGGTGGAGGCCGTGCTGTCCGACACCGCCAGGGGCGTCGGCTGGCCGTCCGGCACCTTCCGGGCCGCAGACTCACCGCGCAGCTCCCTGGCCATCAGCGCGGCCGGGGTGGACGCCGAGGTCGACAAGGTGATGGTGGTGTTCGACGACCCCGACGCGGCCGACGACCTGTGGGAGCTGCTCGAGACCAACGGGATCCCCCGGGACAGCTTCCACGGCAAGCCGGCCCTGCGCATCCGCAACGGCAAGAGCATCTGCGAGGCCGGCGGCACCATCGGCTGGATCCTCCGGGCGCTCCGGCTCATCGTCACGACCTTCGCCCCCGACGCGGACACCAGCAAGCTGTGCGTCCAGGCCACCGGCACCGTGGCCTGGCGGTGCGGCAGCACCATGTTCATCGCCAACTCCCCGGACGCTGACGACAACAGCGTGCGGTTGGCCGATCTCGTCTACCAGCGCGCAGAGCTGCGCGGCCTGTGCTCGCAGGAGGTCGCCTGGAACAAGGTCCGCGCAAAGCTGGCCAAGGGCCAGCGGCTGAACAGCTGCGAGTTCCTGGTGTTCGTAGAGAAGATCGAGCAGCTCAACGCGGACATGGGCTGGCAGCAGATCGCCACGGCCATGCACCAGGGCATCTACGCCGCCGACACCCACCTGAGCTTCGGGGGGGTGGACCTGTTCGTCAACGGCCCCGCGAACGCGGGCTGGGAGAAGGTGAACATCCCCTACAGCAGCCAGAAGTTCATCGAGAGCACCGGCGGCACCGTCATCGACATGGGCCACGCCTACGCCGGCCTGCGGGCCTCCATCAACCGCAACCGGGCCTCGTCGTGGTTCATGAGCCGGGTCAACACCGAGTGGGGCGACCAGACCCAGGTCATCCAGGAGAAGGTCGAGGGCACCGCGGGTCGGGTCTGGGGCAACGTGCGCTGGCTGAAGAACCAGCTGCCCTTCGTGGGCACCGACCAGGGCGTCCGTGACGCCAACGCGTACATCAACGCCAGCAAGAAGCAGTCCGACAACGCCGCGAGCTTTCTGCCCAAGGACCAGCAGGTGGGCAACGCCGGCGGCCTGTTCCTGCGCTCGTGGTTCATCACGAACCCCAAGGGCAAGCTCAGCGACGCCTACCGCGCCTGGTTCGCGAGCTTGAAGGAGAAATGCTGAGCGTAGGCCGCGTCACGCTTCCGTGGGGTGCCGCAGCTCCGAGCGCCAGGGGTGCGCAGAATCGGTTGACGGTCCACAGAGGCGGGTTTAGTTAGTGCGCGCTTACTAACTAACAGGCAGGATCGCCCCATGGCACGACCTCGCCAGATCAGCGACCACCAGATCCTGGAGGCAGCGCGCGCCTGCTTCCTCGAGCACGGACCCTCGGTGTCCACGACCGTGATCGCCGACCAGCTCGGAGTATCTCAAGCGGCGCTGTTCAAGCGCTTCGGGACCAAGGACGAGCTGCTGGTCGCCGCGCTCAGACCCGGCCCAGAGCAGCTCGACGCCCTGCTGGCCTGGATCGACGCGGGCCCCGCACCTGGCCCGATCCGACCTCAGATCATCGACCTGGCCCAGCGCCTGCGGGACCGCTTCGCCGAGTTCCTGCCCCGGATGGCCGTGCTCCGAACGGCGGGGCTGCAGCGGCCAAGCGGCTGCGGCGAGCACGACCCTCACCGGGAGCTGCCCCCTGTGCGTCTCCAGCGTGCCGTGACGGCGTGGCTCGAGCGAGCCCAGGGCAGCGGCTCCCTGTCGCCTGCCGACGCAGGAGCCATGGCCTACGCCATCCTGGGCGCGGTCCACCTGCAGTCCTTCCTGACGTTCATGGCGGGCGCCGACGCCCAGGCCGCCAGCGACGAGTCCCTCGACGCCCTGGTGGCCAGCCTGTGGCGGGGGCTGCAGCCCCGCGAGGAGACCCCATGACCCCCCTGGCGCTGGCCGCTCTGCTGGCCCTGGCCTCCGCAGACGCCGCCACCGAACCCTGGCTCCCGGACGGCGAGCTCCGCTACGACAACGAGGTCCAGGGCGATCTGCCCAGCGAGCCCTGGTGGCGCAGCCTGGACGACCCCGCCCTGGCCCAGCTGGTGGAGCTGGGGCTGGCCAACAACCACGACTTGGCCGCGGCACAGTCCGCGGTCACCGTCGCTCGCGCCATGGCCGCCCAGGCCGGCGCCGCGCTGGCTCCCGTGGCGTCCATCGACCTGTCAAGCGCCACCAACCCCATGGACTCCCTGGGCTTCCAGTTCGGCGGCGCCGGCAGCGGTGCCCCCGCCAGCGACGACAGCCCCGAGACCTACACCACCGCCTCGGCGATGCTCGGCTTGAGCTGGCAGCCGGACATCTGGGGCGGTCAGATCCTCTCCTGGCGCGCCGGGCGCTTCGACGCCGACGCCGCCCAGGGGGATCGCGACGCCGCGGCCCTGGCCATCGGCACCGCCATCGCCAGCACCTGGTACGATCTGGTGGCCACCCGTGCAAAGCTGAGCCTGCTCGAAGACCAGCGGGCGCTGGTGGCCGATCTGCTCGCCCTCACCGAGCAGCGCTACTCCCAGGGCGAGCTGTCCGGGCTGGACGTGCTGCAGCAGCGCCAGCAGCTCGCCGCCACCGAGGCCCAGCTCCCCGCCATCCGTGCCGCCATCCACCAGCTCCAGCGCGCCATGCTGGTGCTGCTGGACCAGCCCGATGCCCGCCTGCTCCCCGCCCTGCCCAGCGCGCTGCCGGAGGTCCCCCCCACGCCCCCCACCGGGGTCCCGGCCGACCTGATCGAGAACCGTCCCGACCTGCGGGCCGCCATGGCCCGCTACGAGTCCAGTGACGCCAGCGCGCGATCGGCACTGCGAGGCTTCCTGCCCACCCTGGGCCTCAACGCCAAGGGCGGCCGCCAGTACTTCGTCACCGATGAGACCAAGGAGATCGACACCTGGACCGTGAGCGGCTCGGTGTCGGTGCCCCTGTGGCAGGCCCGCGGCGCCCACACAGGCCTGCAGGTCAGCCGCGCGGCTCAGTCCGCCGCAGCCCACGCCCTGTCCGGCGCCGCCATGGCCGCCGTGCAGGAGGTCGAGGGCGCCCTGGCGGTCGAGGCCGAGTACCGCCTGCAGGTCGAGGCCACTCTGCGCCAGGTCGAGGCCGCGGCCGCCGCCTTCGAGCAGAGCCGCGAGTACTACCTCCAAGGCCTGATCACCTACCCCCAGGTCCTCTCCGCACTCCAAGCCAATCAGCAGGCCCGGATCGCGCTCCTCAGCGCCCAGCGCGCCCTGCTGGATGCCCGCATCTCCCTCCATGAAGCCCTGGGTGGTCGCTTCGCGACCGCCCTCGAGGTGACCCCATGAGCGTCCGCAGTGTCGCGTTCCCCCTGCTGGTGGTCCTGGCAGGCCTGGCCATCGCCGTCGGCATGTTCCTGCTGCGCCCCAAGACCAAGAAGGGCACCCCGGACCGCCCCTCGCCCCATGTGGCCCTGATGGCCATCGAGACAGGGCCCACCCAGCCGCTGGTCCAAGCCAGCGGCGTGGTGGAACCGGATCAGCGCATCAGCCTGGTGCCAGAGGTCTCCGGGCGGGTGATGCGCCAAGCCGAGGGGCTCCGACCTGGCGGTAGATTTGCGGCCGGTGAGCCCTTGGTGTGGCTCGATTCCCGCGACTACGAGCTCGCCATCCAGCAGCAGACCGCGCTGGTACGGCAGGCCGAGCTGAACCTGGCCCTGGAGCAGGGCCGAGGTGAGACCGCCCGCCAGGAATGGGCCTTGCTGGGCACCGACACGCCCAGCGACCAGTCCAGCCTGACCCTGCGGGGGCCCCAGCGGGCCAACGCCGAGGCCGCCCTGGCCTCCGCTCGGGCGGGCCTCGAGCGCGCCGAGCTGAACCTGCAGCGCACCGTGCTGCGGGCTCCGTTCAACGCCACGATCCTCGAGGAGCAGGTGGACCTGGGCCAGGTCGTGGGCCCCGGCAGCCCCCTGGCCACCCTGGTGGGGACCGACCGCGTGCGGGTGAACATCTCCCTCCCTCTGGCCGACGTGGCGCTGCTGCAGGTGCCAGGGCTCAACGCCGAGCAGGGCTCCCCCGCCGCGGTCATCCAGCGCCTGGACGACGGCTCCACCGTCACGAGCGATGGCTGGGTGGCCGGGCTGGCGGCGCAGCTGGATCCCCAGGCCCGCACCGCTCGCCTGCTGGTGCTGGTGGATGACCCCATGCAGGCCGGCCCCGACGGGCTGCCCCTGCTCCCAGGGGCCTGGGTGGACGTGGAGATCCAGGGGTCCCCCATCGCCGACATCGCCGCCATCCCACGCAGCGCGGTTCAGCAGGGCGACGTCGTCTGGGTCGTCACCGCTGACAGCACCCTGGCCCAGCGCACCCTGGACGTCGCCTGGCGCACCCGCGACGAGGTCTTCGCCGTCGGGGGCATCGAGCCCGGCGAGCGCCTGGCGCCCAATCCACCCCCGCTGGCGGCCGACGGCCTGAAGGTCACCCTGCACGAAGGTGGAGAGAGCTGCGAGATCTGCAACGAACCCGAAGTCGCGGACGCCGATGAGGCTGCCGACGAGGTCGCTGCGCCATGACCCCCAACACCCGGACGGGCCCCATCGCGTGGATGGCCCGCAACCCCGTCGCGGCCAACCTGCTGATGATCGTCATCCTGGTGGGCGGCCTGGTGGGCGCCCTGCAGGTCAAGCAGGAGGTCTTCCCGGAGTTCGACCTGGACCTGGTCAGCGTGTCCGTGCCCTACCCCGGCGCCACCCCAGAGGACGTCGAGCAGGGCATCGTGCGCGCTGTGGAAGAGGCCGTGCGCGGCATCGACGGCGTCAAGCGTGTCAACAGCACCTCGGGCGAGGGTGTGGGCATGGTCTCGGTGGAGCTGCTGCTGGACGCCACCCCGGACAAGGTCCTGGGGGACGTCAAGAACGCGGTGGATCGCATCACGGTGTTCCCCCTCGAGGCCGAGAAGCCCCAGGTCACCCTGGCCAGCCGCCGCTCCACGGTCATCTCCCTGGTCATCGCGGCAGACCTCGAGCTGCGCCAGCTGCACGACCTGGCAGAGCGGGCCCGGGCCGATCTGCTGAGCAACCCCGAGATCACCCAGGTGGAGCTGCAGGGGGTGCCCCCCCTCGAGCTGGCCATCGAGATCCCACGGGAGCAGCTCGAGGCCCTGGGCCTGACCATCGACGAGGTCGCCGGCATCGTGAAGGCGGGCTCCTTGGAGCTGCCCGGCGGCAGCGTGAAGACCGAGCAGGGCGAGGTGCTGGTGCGCGTCGCCGACCGCGCCCTGACCGTCCGGGACTTCGAGGACCTCCCCCTGCGCAGCACCGCCGGGGGCGCCAGCCTGCGCCTGGGCGACGTGGCCACGATCGTCGACGGCTACGCCGAGACCGACCAGGCCAACTACTACAACGGCAAGCGCGCCGTGCGCCTGGTGGCCTACCGCGTGGGTGACGAGACCCCTTCATCCGTCAGCAAGGCCGTGCAGGCCTATGTCAGAGAGCTCGAGGCCGAGCTGCCGGACCACGTCGAGGTGGCCACCTGGGACGACGACTCGGAGAAGCTCACCGATCGCATCACCCTGCTACTCAAGAACGGCGCCCTCGGCCTGATCCTGGTGGTGGTCACCCTGACCCTGCTGCTCAAGCTGCGGCTGGCGTTCTGGGTCTCCATGGGCCTGCCCATCAGCTTCATGGGCGGCTTCATGCTGATGCCAGGCGCCGACCTCAGCATCAACATGATCACCCTGTTCGCCTTCATCGTCACCCTGGGCATGGTGGTGGACGACGCCATCGTGGTGGGCGAGAACATCTACGCGAGGATGCAGGAGGGCGAGGATCCCCTGGAGGCCGCCATCTCGGGCGCGAAGGAGATGGCCATGCCCGTCACCTTCGCCGTGCTCACCTCCATCGCCGCCTTCACGCCGTTGTTCTTCGTGCCCGGCACCATGGGCAAGATCTTCGCGTTCTTCCCCTTCGTGGTCAGCGCCGTGCTGCTGTTCTCCCTGGTGGAGAGCTTCTTCATCCTGCCCGCCCACCTGGGCCACGGCAGAGACAAGCAGCGCACAGGCATCGCCGGCTGGATCGACCGCCAGAGCGCCAAGGCCGGCGGCGCCCTCGAGCGCTTCACCGCCCAGCGCTACCGCCCCGCCCTGCATGTGGTGATGCGCCACAGATACCTGAGCGTGAGCGCCGGGGTGGCCGTCTTCTTCGTCGCCGTGGGCATGGTGGCCAGCGGTACGGTGCCCTTCAACTTCTTCCCCAGCCTCGAGGGCGACGTGGTGATGGTGCAGGCCCGCCTGCCCTACGGTGCCCCCATGGCCGACACCATCGCGGTGCGCCAGGCCATCGAGCTCGCGGCCAACACCGCCCTGAACGAGCTGGGGGGCTCCGAACACAGCCGGGGCATGTACACCCTGGTGGGCGAGGGCCCAGCCCAGCGCTTCGGCCCCGCCGAGTCCGGCAGCCACCTGGTGACCATCGAGCAGGCCCTGGTGCCCAGCGACCAGCGGGACTTCAGCGCCCAGGAGTTCTCGACCCTGTGGGCCGCCAACACCCCCCCGCTGCCCATGGCCGACGCCGTGACCTTCGAGTCCTCGGTGGGGCCGGGCGCCGGGGCGGCGGTGGACGTCCAGCTGTCCCACACCGACACCGCCGTGCTCGAGCGCGCCGCCGCCGAATTGGCCGAGAGCCTGGGGGGCTACACCGAGCTGTACAACGTCGAGAACGGCTTCGCCGCCGGCAAGCCCCGCCTGGACTACGATCCCCTGCCCCGGGCGGAGAGCCTGGGCCTCGACACCGCCCAGGTGGGGCGCCAGCTGCGCTCGGCCTTCTTCGGCGCCGAAGCCATCCGCGAACAGCGGGGCCGCAACGAGCTCAAGGTCATGGTGCGCCTGCCCAAGGACCAGCGCAGCTCCGAGCACGATCTCGAGGCCCTGCGCATCCGCACCCCCCGTGGCGGCTTCGTGCCCCTGGGCTCGGTGGCCGACATCAACCGCAACCGCGCCCCCACCAGCATCCTGCGCGAGGACGGCCGGCGCATCGTCAACGTCAGCGCCGAGCTCACCGCCCAGGTCAAGTCCTCCCGGGCGGTGCGCGACGACCTGACCGAGAACGTGCTGCCCAGGATCGTGAAGAAGTACCCCGGGCTCGACGCTCAGTTCGTGGGCCAGCAGCGCTCCCAGCAGGAGGCCTTCGGCAGCCTCGGTAAGAACTACCTGGTGGCGCTGTTCGTCATCTACGGCCTGCTGGCCATCCCCTTCCGCAGCTACGTGCAGCCCCTGATCATCATGTCGGCCATCCCCTTCGGCTTCGTGGGGGCGGTGCTGGGCCACCTGATCCTGGGCTACTCCCTGAGCCTCATCAGCATGTTCGGCATCATCGCCTTGAGTGGCGTGGTGGTGAACGACTCCCTGGTCCTCATCGACGCGGTCAACAAGAAGCGCGCGGAGGGGGTCAGCGCCTTCGAGGCCGCCACCTACGGCGGCGTGCGGCGCCTGCGGCCCATCCTGCTCACATCGCTGACCACCTTCTTCGGCCTGGCGCCGATGATCCTCGAGACCTCGGTGGGCGCGCGCTTCCTGATCCCCATGGCCATCAGCCTGGGCTTCGGTGTGCTGTTCTCGACCTTCGTCATCCTGCTGCTGGTGCCCGCGCTGTACTTGATCCTCGAGGACATCAAGGGCATCCCGGTGGACCAGGAGGGCACGAGGGATCCCGGTGAGCCCACCGACCTGGCGCTGGCCAGCAAGCCCCTCACCGCAACCCGAAGCTGAGGCATCGAGATCCCGCTGGGGTGGACGCGGACCACCCAGCGGGGCCTGCGCGCACTCCAACATCTGGCCACCTCTGCGAAAAGGCTGCTTCCAGGGTCTCCAGACCCCTGGCCCGAGTCTTGCGAAAGGCAGGGGGGACCGCGGCCCAGGAGCATGCCCATGTTGGCTGCCCCCCTCGACCAGCCCCTCAGCCTCCCCGGCGCCTGCCGACGCCCCCCGGCACCCACCGTGCGCGCCGCCCGCAGCGACCGGGAGCTGCACCGGGCTGCCGAGGAGCTGCTGGCCGCACTGGCCGACTGCGCCGACTTCGCGCGGGTGCGAGATCAGAGCTGGCTGCTGGCCGAGAGCGCACGGCTGGCCGAGCGAGAGGGAACCATCGATCGCGCCGCGACCATCGCCTCCTACGACAGGGTGGGGCTGTGCTGGGCGCTGTGCGAGCGCATGGACACCAGCTGGCGTCACCTGGACCGGGGCGAGCCGGGTGAAGCTGTGGCCGCTGCCGGCCGCGCCGGAGAGCACCTGGTCGAGCTCGCGGGCCTGCTCCCCCATCTTCCAGACCTGCTGGAACGGCTGCGCGGCCGCTGCCTGGCCCTGTGGCACATCGCTGACGCCCTGGACGAGGCTTGCTTCTTGGACGAGTGCGGTGACCACGCAGGCGCACGCTCCCGGGCGGAGCTGCTGCTGAGCCAGCTGGAGCAGCTGAACGCCCGACGCCTGCTGGGCCCCGACGAGCAGGAGACCGCCGAGGCCGCCGCCTCCCGCTGGGGCGCTCGCCCCACCCGAGCCCGGAGCGGGAGCTGGGCCAGCTGACAGCAGGGAATGCCCACGACGCTCGCCTCACCGCGTCCGGCCGATTATCGGCCTTGACTGGCCCCGCGGAGAGAGCGCATGCAAGGCTGTGAGCCCGAACAGATCTTCGACATGCTCGAGGGCATCATCGAGAGCTCGCTGGCCTACTGCGGCTTCTACAAGAGCCCCGCACGCCTGCGGGAGCTGGCGCGGGATCTGGCCGTCCTGGCAGGGCTCGACGACGAGCATGCCATGGCCGTGGGCCGGGCCACGGCCGTCTGCGACCTGGGCATGATGGGTATGCCCCATGAGCTGCTGTCTCGAGACGGTCCGCTGCGGGCCACCGAGCGCGAGGTGCTACAGCAGCACACCATCGTGGGCCAGGATCTGCTGGCGGGCGTGGACCACCCCTCGTTCCAGATCGCCGCCACCGTGGCGGCGACCCACCACGAGCGCATGGACGGCGGCGGCTACCCAAACGGCATCCCCGGCGAAGACATCTGCATCGAAGCGCGCATCACCGCGGTGGTCTCCATCTACGTGGCCCTCACCCAGCCCCGCCCCTTCCGCACCATGCGCAGCCACGCCGAGGCCATCGAGCTGCTGCGCAGCCTCGCCGGCACCCACCTCGACGCCACCCTGGTGGAGCTGCTGCTGCAGAACGAAGAGCGCTTCCACCTCCAGGGCTGACACACCCCGGAGTCCCCATGCGAGCTTCCTTTCTCGGCCCGTGTGCCGTCCTCACCCTGCAGGCTTGCACCGGCGGCGCACCCACCCCCAGCGCCCCGCCCCCCACGGAGCAGGCGCCGGCCCCAGCGGGCAGCCCCTTCGCCGCCGAGGCGCATGTACACCTCGCCCTGTACGGCCTGCCTGGCCAGGACTTCGCGCCAGAGGCCGCCTTCTCCGCGCTGCTGGCGGAGCGCCTGCCCGGGCTGGCCCGCTTCGACGGCGACGCCCCCACCCCCCAGGGGCCGCGCGTGCAGGTGCTCACGCCCCTCATCGATGAGTTCCCACCGCCACCGGCCGACGCGCTGCCCTACTTCTCCATCGGCCTGAGCGCCGACCAGGAGCGCGGGCTCCCCCTTGCCGATCGGGTGTTCGTGACCGAGTGGACCCTCGCCACAGGCTCCCAGGGCCAGGGACAGCTGCGCGAGGTGATGGGCCTGTGGAGCGCGCTGGCCGGCGCCACCGGCGGCGTCCCCTGGGACGACGACACCCGCCAGGCCTTCTCGGTCGAGGCATGGAGCGAGCTGCGCCAGGCCCACTGGCAGGGTGACCTGCCCCGAGTGGACAACCACATGAACATGCACCTGTACGAGCTGGACGGCCGCAACAGGCTGGTCACCATCGGCATGGACAAGCTGGGCCTGCCGGACCTCAGCATCCCCGACCTGATCCGCAACGACTCCGAGGTGCTGGGGCCGCTGATCAACGCCATCGCCCAGACCATGATCGAGGGCGGCCAGCTGAGCCAGGGGGGAGAGCTCAGCGTCGATCTGGCGGGCCTGCAGCACGCCGAGCTGCGCGAGGTCCTGCAGAGCTACGTAGTGCAAGGCACAGGCAAGGCCGAGATCGAGCTGCGGGAGGCCACCCCCATGCAAGGCGACGCCGACAACCGCCTGTGGGAGCTTTCCTTCCCCGGCAGCGGCCAGGCCTACTACGCCGCACAGATCGCCACCCTCGAGGGCATGTTCGGCAACAGCGAGGACGGCGTGATCCACATGGAGCACGACGAAGAGCTGCTGGCGGCCTCGGCCCGATCCCGCGACGAGCTGCTGGGCATGAAGGCCGAGCTGCAGGGCCACTTCGACCAGGGCTGGGCCCTGCTGGTCAAGGGCCCCTTCCCCACACCCTCCGGTGGGACCGAGTGGATGTGGGTGGAGACGCGCAGCTGGAGCGGGGACGCCTTCCAGGGACTGCTCATCAACGATCCGGTGGAGATCCCCGATCTGGCCTACGGCGCGCCCGTCGAGGTGAGCGAGGCCGACCTCTTCGACTACCGCCTTGACCTGCCCGACGGCAGCACCAAGGGCTGGCACGCCACCCGCATCCAGGCCGCCCGAGCGGGCATGGAGATCGAGTAGCATAGGCGCGACCCTCACCGGAGCTTCCCATGTCCCGCACTTCCCTGGCCACCCTGACGCTCCTGCTCACCCTCGGCTGTGGCGACCCCAAGGACGACACCGCGGGGCCAGACGACACCGACACCACGCCGGCGGGCGACTGCGAGACCGATCCCGGGGGCTACCCCCTGGCCACGGGGCGCTACGAGGTGCTCACCGACGAGGCCATCTCCCTGGGCTGCGAGAACGCGGCGGGAAACGGCATGCACATCCACGTGGGCCAGACCATCCCCATGGACTTCAGCCAGGCCGGCGCCTGCGTCCAGACCGTCGTCGAGCCCGACACCCCGGGGGCCATGGTCATGGAGGGCATGAGCGATGGAGCCGAGTTCACGCTCCAGGGCAGCATGGACTTCGAGTACGGCACCTGCGTGCTGCTCATCGAGGCCACCATGGTGGGCACGCTGACCGCCGACTCCACCTTCGACTACCGCACCGACGCCACCCTCTCCATCAAGGAAGAGCTCTCCCCCGACGCCTGCAGCTTCATCGTGGGCGACACCGAGCAGCACACCTTCCCGTCCCTGCCCTGCAGCTGGGCCTGGGCCGGCTCCGGCGCGCCGGAGTAGCCGCTGCGACCCACCCTCCTCAGCCTCCTGGGTCCGCTGCTGGTCGCCCTGCTGCACGCCCCAGCCACCTGGGCCCACTCCCCCTCGGGCCTGGGCCTGCCCGGCTACGGTGGCGGCCTGTCCAGCCCCAGCCAGGACGGCGCCCTGGGCCTGGTGCTCAACCCCGCGGCGGCCCACCCCGAGCGCCCCGAGGCGCTCATCGACGCCGGCTTCCTGCGCTACCACCACGGCTACACCCTCGAGGGCGGAGAGCCGGTCCAGGACGACAGCCAGGATCTGCTGCCCTACGTGGCGGCGGCGGTCCCCATCGGGCCGGTGGGGCTGGGCCTGTGCGGCGGGCTGCCCTATGCCCGCAGCGGCAGCTCGGACCCCGAGGGCCCGCAGCGCTTCCACACCATCGTCGGCCGCCTGATCCTGATGGAGCTGGACCTGAGCGCCGCATGGCAGGCCACCCCTTGGCTCACCATCGGCGGCGGCCTGCGGGGTGGCCAGGCCCGCTACCGCTCGGTGGTCGCCATCGACGCCGGCGCCATGGTCAACGAGATGCTGGGTGAGCCGCTGGCCCCAGTGGGCGACCCCCTGCTGGAGGGCACCCGCAGCGTGGACAAGGCCGTCGGCTGGGCCGTCGGCTGGTCTGCCGGCGCGCGGCTGGCCTGGGACAACGGCCTGGCCTTCAGCGGCGGCTACCGCTCACCCACCCACACCACCATCCGCGGCACCGTCGAGATCGTCCCGAGCAACGACCTCAACATGGCCCTCGAGGGCGACATGGTGGGCAGCTTCGCCTTCCCACCCGAGGTCTTCCTGGCCGCCGCTGTCCCCATCGGCCCCGCCGAGATCGATCTCGAGGGCGGCTGGATCGGCTGGGGCAGCATGGCCACGGTCCACCAGCAGGCCGATGACGTCACCATCGTCAGCGACGACCCCATCCTGACAGCGCTCCTGGCCAGCTATGGCCTGGACGACCCCGCCCTGCTCGGAACCCTGGCCACCGAGGGGGTCTACGGCCTGGGCGACATGTTCTCGCTGGGGCTGGCGGCGCGCTTCCCGGTGGCCGAACGCTGGCGCCTGCTCACCGGCCTGTACGGTGCCCAGGCGGCCATGGACAGCCAGTACCTGGCCCCCGGCAACTTCGACTACGCCACCCTGGACGGCCGCCTGGTGGTGGGCTGGCAGCCCTACGAGACCACCTCCCTGGCCCTGGCGGGCGACTGGATCCACTACCGCAGCCGCACCATCACCGACAGCGTCTACTCCTGGGACAACACCCCCGAGCAGGGCCCGGCGCTGCCCAGCGGCGACGGCAGCTACTGGTTCCGGATGTTCCGCGTGGGCCTGACCGTGAAGCTGGTGCTGTGAGCGTGGGCGCGCTGGCCTGGCGGTGTTCCCAGCCCTGGTGCCTGCCCTGGCTGGCGTCCATCCACCCCGACCAGGGCACCGCGGCTCCATGACGACCACCGAGGCCACCTGGGACCGGGCCCAGCAGCTGCACGCCCAGGGAGCCTTGCCCAGGGCGGAGTAGCCCCACCCCGGCCCGAGGGAGTAAGCTCGAGACGTCATGTTCCCGCTGCTCCTCGCCCTCACCCTGTGCCAGCCCACCCCGGCCCTGCCCGTGGGCGGCGGCGCGCAGGTGGCGCTGTTCCCCTCGGGCATCGAGCTGGCCACGGGCTGGTTCGAGCACGAGCGCTACGATCTGGCCGAAGATCAAGTGGGCGGCGAGTACAGCTGCTGGGACGAAGTGGGCATCCGAGACTTCGCCCTCGAGGTCCCTGTGGAGACGGTGGAGGTCACGCTCAGGGACCACTACCTGGACGTGCGCGTGGAGTTCGACACCATCCGCGGCGATCACATGGAGGTCTACGCCATCGACGCGGACTACTTCGACCTGTGCGTGGAGTTCGAGTCCGAGCTGGTCTACGTCACCGTCACCGACCCGGTCTTCGAGGTCACCCTGCAGCCCCGGGTCCAGCAGGGCGAGCTGATCCTCGAGGTCCTGGGCGATCCCGAGGTCACCGGCGATCTGGACATGGACATCGACTGGTTCCCCGACGATCTGGTCCTGTTCTTCTACGAGGACACCATCTTCGAGCAGCTCTCCGAGGCCGCCCGCACCATGATCCCCGAGCTGGTCGCCTCGACCTTCGACGCCAGCATGCTCAGCGGCAGCTACGACGACTACGCGGTGGCCGCGACCCTCGAGGACGCGGACGTGAGCCCCGAGGCCCTGTGGGTGGGCGCCGATCTCGAGGCGGGCTGGCTGGGCACGGCCAGCTGCGATCCCGGCCCCGAGCAGCCGGCCGCGGGCCGCGAGCCCCAGCTCGAGATGGCCGACGGCGGGGGGTCCACCATGGCGGTGGGGCTCACGGAGTCCCAGCTCAACGCCCTGCTGCGCCAGCTGCAGGCCGATGGCTTCTTCTGCTTCGATCCCGACCGCATGGACTATGTCTACGCCGCGGTCCAGGAGCTGTTCGACCCCAGCATCGCCGAGCTGGCCGCCAGCGCGAACATCGGCGATCCACCTGTGCTGGTGGTGGAGGCCGACGGCGCCGAGGCCTTGTTCCAGGGCCTGGAGCTCGAGATCACCGGGGTGATCGGCGGCCAGCAGCAGGTCCTGCTCGCGGCCACCGCCGACCTGCGGGCCCAGGCGTCTATCGGGGTCGATCCGGCCCTGGCCTCCCTGACCATGAGCCTGCACGAGCTGGATCTGGAGATCCTGAGCCTCGAGGCCGAGCACCTGCTCTCCGACAGCCCCGATGCCCAGGAGCACCTCGAAGACTTCCTCGAGGGCTGGGTGGCCGAGTGGGTGGCCGAGCAGGTCCAAGGCGTGGCCTTGTTCGCCACCCAGTACCACCTCTTCGGCACCATCCTGCGCCTGGACCGCAGCGCGTGGCAACGCGGCGGCGTGGTGATCTACGCCAGCCTGTACGACCAGGACGATCCAGCGGTGGACCTCACCGCCCCCGACACCCAGGCCTGGCTACTGGACACCACCCCTGCCGCGGGCAGCGCCCGCATCGCCTGGACCGGCAACGACGACAGCTCCACCGAGCTGGCCTTCGCCAGCCAGCTGGACGGCCAGGGCTGGACCAGCTGGGCCCTCGACACCGAGCTGATCCTCGACGGGCTGACCCCTGGCCTGCACGCGGTGGAGGTCAAGGCCCGGGACGGCTGGCTCAACGAGGACCCCACCCCCGCCACGGTGGACTTCGAGCTCGAGGCGCCCATCCCCGATGAACAGGAAGAGCCTGGGCGCTGTGGGTGCGCAACGCCCGGACTCCGAGGCGCCGCGGGGTGGCTCCTGGCGGTCGTGCTGCTGGCCCGACGACGGCGTTCGCCCCGAACGACGGGGGCAGGTGACAGAGCACGGGCGCAGGGATAGCCGACAAACGATCGCGAGCCATGCGGAGTCTCCCGCAAGGCCCCAGGGAGCGCCCACCATGGACCCGAGCCCCGAAGGCCCCAGTCCCTCTAGTCGCTGGTTCCGCAGCGACTCACCCCGCTAGGGGAGCGCCCGTCCTGGACCGGCCTCCCCACGGGGAGCGGAGGCCGATATGTCACTTCTCACGCCCCAGCTCCGCGCGATGCGGCGCCTGATCAGCCACGGGGCCACGGCCCGCGTGACGAGCATGATCAACAAACTCCATCCGGCGGACGTCGCCGAGGCGCTCACCCAGCTGCCCCCCTCCGAGCGCCGCAAGGCCACCAGGGCGCTGCTGGCCTCCAAGCGCGGAGGCGCGGTGCTGCGCGCCCTGCGCACTCCCACGCTGGCCGAGCTGCTGGCGAACACCGACCAGGAAAAGCTCGCCGCGTTTCTGGTCCAGCAGCCTTCCGACGACGCGGTCTTCTTCCTCACACAGCTCGAGGAGGAGCCCAGGCAGGCCGTGCTGGAGGCCCTGCCGCACGCCGGCGCGACCAGCTCGAGCGCCAGATCCGCTACCCGGCCGAGAGCGCTGGCCAGGTCATGAACACCATGGCGCTGTCCATGCCCTGGACCGCCACAGTCGAGGACACCATCGGAGTGCTGCGCAGCGGCGTGGAGTTCGAGGCGGTCCACTACCTGTACGTGGTGGACGAGCAGCGCAAGCTGGTAGGCGTCCTGTCCTTGCGCCAGCTGCTGGTGGTGGACGGCACCAAGGTCCTCAGGGACCTGATGCGCCCCGAGCCCCTCAGCGCCCATGTGCTCGAGGGTCGCGCCGCCGTAGCCGCCACCATGGTGCGCTACGAGCTGCTCTGCCTGCCCATCACCGAGACAGACGGGCGCCTGCTGGGCGTGGTGACCATCGACGACGTACTGGACGCCATCAAGGACGAAGCCGCCGAAGATCTGCTCGGAATGGCCGGCCTGGCGCCCGAGGAGCGGCTGAGCGACCCGATGCTCGGGTCAGCGCGACGCAGGGTGCTGTGGTCTCTGCTGAACCTGCTCACGGCCCTGGCCGCCTGCGCGGTGGTGGGCTTCTTCGAAGGCTCCATCGAGAAGGTGGTCGCCCTGGCCACCTTCATGCCCGTGGTGGCGGGCCTGGGAGGCAACAGCGGCACCCAGTCCCTCTCCCTGATGATCCGTGCCCTGGCCCGCGACGAGCTGGAACCCGGCACCCGCGCCCGAGCCGTCCTGCGCCAGCTAGGCGTCGGGTTGCTCGTGGGTGCCGTGGCCGGCGCCATCACCGGAGTCATCGTCACCCTGACCAAGGGCAACCCCTGGCTGGGGCTGGTGCTCTTCCTGGCCATGGTGATCAACATCGCCATCGGAGCGCTGGTGGGAGCCTCGGTCCCTCTGCTGCTCCTGCGCCTGCGCCTGGACCCCGCGCTGGGCTCGGGCATCCTGGTCACCGGCCTGACAGACAGCCTGGGCTTCCTCTCTTTCTTGGGTCTGGCTACACTCATGATGAGCCACCTCGTGAGCTGACAGCCAGCCCGGCCACGGGCTATTGGCCTCCACATGTCGCACCCCGAGGAAGATCACACGGGCTTCTGGCGCTGGCTGTGGGCCGGCTACGACCGGCGCACGATCATCGCCCTGGTGCTCATGGGGCTCACCTGCGCCGCCGTGGGCGTGGTCTACAGCCACCTGATCGAGTGGGACGCTCCCATGGACTGGCTGCTGGTGGGCATCTGGGCGGTCATGGGAGCCCTGCTGTCGTGGCGGGTGGACCCCAAGCGGGATCTGCCCCTGCTGTTCGTGGGGCTCATCGGCGGCGGCATCATCGAGTGGTGGGGCACCGAGAGCGTGCTGTGGGTCTACTACACCCGGGAGCGCCCACCCCTGTGGATCCTCCCGGCCTGGCCCATCTCGGCCCTGGCCATCGTGCGCATCTACACCATCCTGCGCCGCGCCCTGCCCATCCTCGAGCGCGCCTGGCCCGCCTACTGGCTGGTGATCCCCGCCTTCGTGGCGGTGATGACCAAGTTCCTGTGGATCCGCATCCACGTGCCCGCCAGCCAGGTGGTGGTGGGCCTGATGGTAGTGGTGGCCCTGGTGGGGGCCAAGCCCAAGCGAGACCTGCTGCTCTTTGTGGCCGGCGCCGCGCTGGGAATCTTCCTGGAGTACTGGGGCACCAGCCGCCACTGCTGGACCTACTACACCCGCGAGCATCCCCCCTTCGAGGCCGCCCTGGCCCACGGCTTCGCCACCGTGGCCTTCGCCCGGGGCGTCCAGGGCATGCTCTGGGTCAAGAGGCAGGGCGCGGGACTGCTCGAGAGGCTCCAGCTCCACCGCCGGTACGCAGACGATAAGCTGGTGTGAACCAGGAGCCGACCCGTGAAGCGTGCTCTCCCAGTCCTTGGCCTCACCCTCGGCCTGCTCGCCTTGCTGGCCATCGTGCTCGCGCTCCGCGTGTGGTCGCCCGCGCCCCCCCAGCGCAGCGGTGTCACCGCCGCTCCCCCGCCCGACCAAGGGACGCTGCCCGAGCCCGCCACCCCAGCGCCTGCCTCCCCATCGTCGCCGCCCACGCCCGGGGCGGCCCCTCCCGAGCCCGCCCCCGGGTTGGCCGCAGACACCGCCGAGCCCTCGGTACTCCCGGAGGTGCAGCTTGGGCTGGGCGCCGAGGCCTTCGGCCGGGGCGACATGGAGGCGGCTCGAGGGCACTTCCGCGCCATCGTGGACGAGGCCCCAGATCACCCCATGGCACCCTACGCCGCCTACAAGCTGGCCTGGAGCGAGGCCAACCTGGGCGAGCACCGCAAAGCGATCACCGAAATGCAGCGGGTGATCACCTGGCTGCGGGACGAGGGTCGGCCCGAAGAAGCCGTGACCTTGCGAGAGGCCCTGATGGACCTGGAGCACTTCCAGGGGCAGCTGGACACGGGGGGCTAAGTGCGGCTCGGTCACCGAAGTCGCCGGCCCAGCGTCTGATTCCAACGGAGCCCATAGGCTGACACCGGGATCGTGTTCCACAGCCTGAGGCCCGGATGTCCCTGCAGAGCCAATCCACCAAGAAGCGCTGATGGACGGCATCTCAGCCCTCTGGCACGGCTCCTGCAGCAGCGAGCATCGCACCCCGCACACCCCCGAGTGAACCATGCGCAGCTTTCTGCTCTTCCTGGCTGGCTTCGTCGCGGCGATGGGCCTGACCCGCGCCACGGTGGCCATCGCCTGCTGCTTCCAGCCCAGCGAGTACGCCACCATGCACCTGGTCTCGACCACCATCGACGGTGAGCCCACCACCCACCCCGATGAGCCGTCGCTGCGCCAGTACGAGATCAGCGCCCTGTGGGACGGTCTCCAGATCTCCATGCTCGATGGCGATGGCTACGTCGTCGGCGGCGAGAGCTACCAGCGGAGGCAGCCGTGAGCCCCCGGCGCGGCCAGGCCTCCTCTGCCCGCAAGCTCGCGGTCCTCGGCCTGGGCCTGCTCACCGGCCTGGGCTGCAGCGTGATGGCGCAGGCCTGCTGGACCAGCGACTGCAGCAATGTCGAAGCACTGCCCCTCCTCGGCGGCGCCTTCGAGCGCACGGACGCGTGGGGAGAGATCGCGCCCCACGCCAAGGACGACGAGGTGCTCGTGCGCCTGGAGGTCCGCGAGCACATGCTGACCGCCGAGCTCGACACCCCCGGAGGCCACATCGTGGAGGTGTGGGAGCTGGGTCGACTCGAGACCTGGTAGGAGCACCGGCCACGGGCGGCGTGGGGTTACTCTGGGCACAGTCCCGGAGCCGCCATGACCTCGTCCCGCCTCCCGCCTCTGCTGTTCGCCGCCATCATCAGCTCCGGCTGCCCCCCCGAAGAGGAAGAGCTGCTCACCGGGCTGCCCGATGTCGCCGGCGAGAACCCCCTGGTGCCCGATGTGGCCATGTACCCCTTCCCGTCGGACTTCTACCTCGAGGCCGACGCCAGCACCCTGACCGGCCGTCGCGTGGCCCTCGTGGACGCCACCATGCCCGATGGCGTCAGCGCCACCACCCTGGCCAGCGCCGACGGCTTCTCCCGCGCCCCCGCCCTGCTGGCCTGGTTCGAGGGTGGCCTCGACGCCAGCAGCCTGCCCACCATCGACGACCCCGGCGCGTCCATGGCGGCTGATGCCACGGTGCGCTTGCTGCGGGAAGACAGCTGGGAGCCGGTGCCCCTGCTGGTGGAGCTGGACCTGAACACCGAGGACCTCGACGAGCAGGCCCTGATCATCCGCCCCCAGGACATCCTCGAGCCCGGCGTCGGCTACATCGCCATCCTCACCACCGGCCTGCGCAGCGCCGATGGCGTGTCCACCCCGCCGGTCAGCGAGGCCTTCCGAGCCCTCCGCGACGGCATCGCCACCGACTCGAGCACCGTCGAGGCCCAGCGTGCGGACTTCGAGCGGGTCAATGACGCCATCTCCGCAGCCGGCCTGGCCCCCGAAGACGTGGTGCTGGCCTGGAGCTTCCACACCCGCTCGGCCGAGCAATCCCAGAGCACCCTGCTGGCCATGCAGGACAGCACCGTGGACTGGGACCTGAACAACTGGGCCATCACCGAGGACGCCTGGGACGACGACGGGCTGAACCGGCTGATCCGCGGCACCTTCGAGGCCCCCGACTACCTGGGCAGCGCCGAGATCATCGAGCTGGACGACGATGGCCAGCCCCTGCAGCAAGGCGTGCGCAGCGTCGAGTTCATGCTCACCATCCCCGTCACCGCTTCGGAAGAGCTGCGCCCGGCCATGGTGTTCGGCCACGGCTTCTTCTCGAGCCTCGAAGAGCCCACCTGGTCGTCCCTGAACAACGGCCTGCAGACCTGGCGCATGGCCGCGGCCACCACCAACTTCATCGGCTTCTGTGAGGACGACCTGTTCGACACCATGGGCATCCTGGGCTCCGGGCTCGACGGGGTGACCACCGTGGTGCACCAGCAGATGCAGAGCCATGTGCACCAGACCCTGCTGGGCCGGCTGGTGGCCGAAGAGCTCAGCGCCGCGGTGCTGTCCGAGGCGGGCGACCCCATCCTCGACGGCGACAACGTGCACTACATGGGCATCTCCAACGGCGGCACCCAGGGCCTGGTCATCATGACCGCCTCGCCCTTCTTCGAGCGCGGGGTGCTGGACGTACCCGGGGGCGGCTGGACCCACATGCTGCAGCGGGCCGTGCAGTGGAACACCATGGGCACGGCGTTCTCGAGCCAGTACGACGACCCCCGGGAGCTGCAGCTCGAGATGTCCCTGCTGCAGCTTGTGTTCGACCCCATCGACTCCCTGAACTGGGTGGAGCACCTGGCCAAGGATCGGCTCCCCGGGCGGCCCCCGGTGCGGGTCAGCCTGCAGGAAGCGGTGGGCGACTGCCAGGTCAGCAACATGGTCACCGAGTGGGTGGCCAGGGCCGGCGACATTCCCTTGGTCACCCCCTCCCCCCGGGAGGTCTGGGGCCTCGAGCAGATCACGGCCGAGCCCCCCAACGGCACCGCTCGCAACGCCGCCCTGCTGATCTACGACGAAGGCTACGATCCCCTGGACCCGGGCAACCTGCCCCCAGACGAAGACAACGGCGCCCACGGCACCGTGCGCCGCCTCGAGGCCTACCTCGAGCACGTGGGCGCGTTCATGGAAGACGGCACCATCGCCCAGTTCTGCGACGGTGCCTGCGACCCGGACTGAGGGCCACGACCCACCGATCGCGCAGCTCCCGCGACTTCCTCTCGCCCCCCTCATCGGACCTGGCTAGGCCTATCGGAGCTGTGCTCCCGCGAGGTGCCTGTTGATCGCTTCGACCTGCTCGCTGCTCATGCTCGCCGCCCTCGATCTGCCCGCCGCGACGGCCGCAGTGACCCCTGATTCTCGCGTCATCGAGATGCTGGAGGGTGTCAGCCGGGAGGAGCTCGAGCCGGTGGTCGCCGATCTGAGTGGGGCGACACCCGCCACCATCGGCGGCGCCGAATACAGCTTCACCACCCGCTCGTCCAGCTCAGGTGTGCCCATCGACATGGCCGAGCAGTACGTGTTCGAGCAGCTCTCGTCCTACGGGCTGGACTCGGTGGTCTACCACGAGTTCCCACCCGAGAGCGGGGCGCCCCCGGGGCGGAACGTCATCGGCCAGATCGATGGCACCACCCGCGCCGACGAGATCGTCGTGCTCGGCGCGCACATGGACAGCTACCCCTGGAACGGCGCGGCTCCCGGGGCCGACGACGACGCCTCAGGCGTCTCGGCCACGCTGTACGTGGCGCGCAGCTTCGCCGGCCACAGCTTCGAGCGCACCATCCGCTTCGCCTTCTTCGGGGACGAGGAGAACGCGCCCTGGGTCTGCGACGAGATCGGCTCTGCCGGGTACGCCGCCCGCTGCGCCGATGCGGGCGAGGACATCGTCGCGATGATCCAAGCCGACGCCATCGCCTATGACCCGCCAGAGTCCGAGGCGCGGATCGGAGAGCTCGTCACCCGCCGGCCCTCCAACGACCCCGGAGGCGGCGACCAGGCCATCGCCGAGCTCTGGCTCGAGCTCATCGAAGCCTACGGCATCGCTGGTATCGAGCCCCAGCACGTGCCCAGCGGCAACAACTGGAGCGACCACGGCAGCTTCTGGAACCAGGGCTACCCCGCGGCGCTGCTCGTCGCCGAAGAGCGGGATCACTGGAACCCCAACTGGCACAGCGCCGACGACCTCGTCTCCACCTTCACCTGGCCGCTCTACGTCCCGCTCACCCAGAGCTATCTCGCCCTCGCGGCGCACCTGGCCGTGATTGAAGCGCTGCCGGAGGACACCGGCTCCCGCGACTCGGACAGCGGTCCGGAAACGAACGACACCGGGACACCCGGACATGAAGGCGGTTGCGGCTGCGTGGCGCCCGGAGCCTGGCCCCCCCTGGCCCTCTTGACGCTGCTCGGGTTGTGGCTCACCGGGCGGCGCCGCGCGGCGCCTGCGCGGCGCCTGTCAGCCCAGCGCCCCTAGCGCCTCCTCCAGGAACCGGCGCTGCTTCGAGTAGTGGTAGCGCACCTGCAGCTCACCATAACGATGCTCGCGCCCGTGGGGGCAGGCGTCCCGCATGGCGAACCAGGGCTCCCACCGCTGGCGCACCCCCATCATGGATGGTGCCTGGGCGCCCTCCGCCGCGGCGCCCAGGGCCCGCTCCAGCAACGGCAGGCAGGGCCGCTCGGTGCAGCTCGCGCAGGGGAAGGGCTCCGCCCACAGAGGCTCCACGGGCCCCTCGCAGTCGAAGAGCACGACCGCACGCAGCCCGAACCACAGCCCCACGCCACGATGGATGGTCAGCCGACAAGGCGCCATGCCCACCAGCCCCGTGGCCACCGCGGCCCGCTGCATGGAGAAGCTCCGGCTGCCAGGCCCGTTGACCCAGTGGACCGAGCTGGGCCGCACCGGGAGCCCCGCCAAGGCCGCGAGCACCCGCCGCTCCACCCAGGCGTCCAGGGGATGCTGCCCCTCGAGCAACCCCGGTTCGTCGCGCACGCCCTGCAAGAAGGGCGGCCACATGGCCACCGAGTTGCCCACCACCACCGCCAGCGAGCCGGGGCCAGCGGGCTCGGGCAGCCGAATCGGCGCGGGCTCGTGCCGGTTGTACCAGTCCACCCGCATGGGGGCGGTCAGGTCGAGGCCCGAGGGGGCGAGGGAGGCCGCGAGGGCGTCGAGGAGGGTGCGCCAGGGGGATGTGGTCATGGCTCTCCCTACTCGACGGCCCGCAGCGGCGGCAAGCCCTGGGTCGATCCTCGCCCTGATCGGCGGCGAACCGCGGGACGAGGCGCAGGGATAGCGGACGACGGGATACCCTCCATGCTGGGTCTCACGCGGAGCCACCATGGACAACGAACCTCGTCTCGGCCTGGTCATCGCAGGCGCAGCGGCCTGCCTGGGCCAAGAGTACGCCCTCCTCGAGGCGCTCTTTCGAGAGTGCCACCCCACGCGCCACCCGGTGCTCGCGCCGCCGGCGGTCATCGCCGGCACCAGCTCCGGCGCCCTGCTCGCGGTGTGCCTCAACGCCATCCTGGACGGCAACTCGACCTTCACCTGGAAGTCCATGGTGGATGACTCGGACCCCGACAGGCCCACCGGCATCCTCGCCACCCTCCGCAACCGAAAGATCTACAGCCTGGACCCCTGCGCCCTGTTCCACGGCTACCTGCTGGGCACCCGCAACTTCGAGCGCCTGCTGCGCGACATCGTCAACGAGCAGATGGGCATCCAGGAGTTCGGGCAGCTGCGCACCCCCACCTGGATCTCGGTGGTCGAGCGCTCCACGGGCGCCCTGCACCGGCTGAGCAGCGTGCAACACGGCGACCTGGACCTGGTGGAGATCCTGCTGGCCAGCACCGCCATGCCCGTGGCGCTGCCGCCCCGCGCCATCACCGGCTACCGCGACGGCGCCCTGTTCGTGGACGGAGGCACCGGCAGCGACGGCATCCCCACCCTGTCCCTCGAGCACGAACGCTGCGACCAGATCTACCTGGTCACCTCCCAGCGCCACCTGGCCAACGTCCCGGTCGAGGGTACAGACGCCAAGCTCTCGGCCACCCAGCTGCTCCGGTCCATCAAGCAGGGCCTGGGCGGCTTGTTCGACCGCATCCCCATGGTCCAGTCGGCGCACTGCCTGGACTACCTGATGCAGGCCGCGTTCAGCATGGAGATCCAGCAGGCGCCCGAGCTGGCCGACGAAGCCTGGCTCTACATGCCGGCGCTCGACCGCAGCTACAACGCGTTCAACTTCAGCCGTGAGCTCGAGCAATACCGGGCCACGCGCAGCTGGGCCGAGCACGCGCCCCCCCAGCGGCTGCACAAGGCAGACTTCTCCGACTCACCGCCATGACCCATGGAAAACGCCCGCTGAGCGCCATGGCTACGGCGGATCTGGTGTAGGATTCCCCGGACCTGCGCGGGAGGAACCAAAACCGTGGGAACGACCAATAATGACTACGACGCAGTGGTGATCGGCTCGGGCATCGGGGGCCTCACCTGCGCGGCCCTGCTGTCCCTTGCCGGGCAGAGGGTGCTGGTGCTCGAGAAGAACCCGCAGCTGGGGGGTGCGATGATGACCCTCTACCCGGACGACGATCCCAACGAGGTCACCACGCCGGAGCTGCACCCGGACCCCACCTGGACCTGGAACCTCGGCATCCAATACCTCACGCTGCTCACCGCGAAGTTCGGCCCCGTGGACTTCGTGGAGTCCGCGCTGCTCCCCCTGTTCACCACCCCACAGATCGGGTGGCGTTCGATCGAGGAGCGGGACACCGGCGCCTTCCAGGTGCTGCGCCTGCCAGGATTCCCCGAGCCCAACGAGTACCGCCTGTACAGCGATCGCGACCGGATGCTCGAGGAGCTGATCCTGGCCTTCCCGAGCCAGGAGAGAGGCCTGCGGGAGTACTGGACCTACTTCGAGATCCTGAACCAGCACCTGTACACGATCATGGTCGCCAAGATGCTCCCGCGCCACGCGGCGAAGCTGCTCATGCCCTTGATCACCCGAGAGCTCCAGCCCCTGATGAAGAGGCAGTTCGCGGCGACCCTCGAGGAGCTCTTCCCGGGCCAGAGCGACGAGGCCGCCCGCCTCAAGCTGCTGCTGTGCTCGTGCTGGAACTTCCTGGGGCTCCCGCCCGAGACCAACCTCTTCTTCTGGCTGGCGGCTCAGAACATCCAGTTCAGCGGGGTCAGGGTCCCCCACGGCGGCGCCATCACCCTGGTGGAAGGCCTGATGGGCTACGTCGAGGCCCACGGGGGCGCCCACCGCGTCCACTGCGGCGTCGAGGAGATCCTGGTGGAGGGGCGGCTCCGCAAGCGCGCGGTGGGGGTGCGCCTTGCCAGCGGCGAGATCATCCGCGCGGGGGCCGTGGTCAGCAGCGTGGGCCTGGGCAAGACCCGCCAGCTCATGCCCGACAAACGCCTGCCCAAGCACCTGGAGCGGGCCTTCGCCAAGCGGGTGGCCGTGCCCTCGAACTTCAACGTGCGGGTGGGCTTCGATCCGGCGCTCACCGCCGCCGACATGCTGCGCCTGGGTGCCGACCGCACCACCTACCGCTTCGTCCGCGACGGCTGCTGGAGCATGGACGACGATCCCACCCAGCCCGGCTGGGATCCACCCGATGTGCTGATCATCTTCCCCAAGCTGTACGCCATGGATCCCGACGAGCCCGTGGGCCAGACCGCCGAGCTCATCGTGCTCACCTCGCTGCAGAAACACCTGGCTCGGTACACCGACCCCGACGACCCCGGCCTGACCGCGACCCTGGACATCGTGCGCGAGGCCCTGCTGAAGGCCTTCGAGGACTGGTTTCCCGAGCTACGACCCTACGTGGTGCACACCCAGATCACCTCCCCCCAGTCGCTGATGGTCGAGACCCGCCAGGGCAAGGGCTCCATCTACGGCCTGGACGCCTACAAGATCCTCGACCTGGACATCCTCCCCCGCTCCGGGATCCCCGGGCTCTACCTGTCAGGCGAGGACATCCTGTTCCACGGCATCACCACCAGCAACGGCATCCTGGCCGCCGGCGCCGCGCTCACCCCGCTGTTGGCGCAGCAGGTGGCCAAGGCAGCCGCCACCGCGGTCCTGTGGACCCCCAGGCTGCTGCTCGAGCGCCTGCTGCCCCAGAGCCCCGCGAAGGAGATGTCCGACGAGGTCAGGCGCGGGCTCCTCCAGTAGGCCTGCTCGGAGAGCTTCCATGAGCACCACATTCCAGGACTACCAGGTGGAGGAGCGGCTGTACTACAGCCGTGACGTCAGCGTGCTGCGCGCCCGCGAGCGCGGCGGTGCCCAGCAGCCCGTGATCATCAAGCTGCTCAACGCCGACTACCCCGACCCCTCGGCCCTGGACCGGCTGGTGCGAGAGCATCGGCTGCTGGCGGATCTGGACTCCGACACCGTCGTGCGCCCCCTGGGGCTGATCACCCACGGCAACGGCCAGGCTCTGCTCCTGGACGACATCGGCGGGCGTTCCCTGGACCGCCTGGGCATCTTCGGGGCCCTGGACACCAGCAGCTTCCTGCACCTGGCCTCCGCCATCACCCGGGGGCTGGTCCACCTGCACGAGCGGCGGATCGTCCACAAAGACCTCAACCCCTTCAACGTGATCTGGAACCGCAGCACCGGCGATGTGCGCATCATCGACCTGAGCATCGCCTCCCGCCTGGTGGCCGCCAGCAACAGCATCCCCAACGCAGGGCTGATGCAGGGCACCCTGGCCTACATGCCCCCGGAGCAGACCGGCCGGACAAACCAGTCCATCGACGCCCGCTCCGACCTCTACTCCCTCGGGGCCACCCTGTACGAGGTGTTGACCAATCGGCTGCCCTTCGAAGCCACCGGCGTGCTCGAGCTTGTGCATGCCCACATCGCGCGCCTGCCCATCCCTCCAGATCAGCTGGACCCCACCATCCCGGAGCTGATCTCCGAGATCGTGATGAAGCTGCTGAGCAAGCGCGTCGAGGATCGATACCAGAGCGCCCGGGGCTTGCTGGCCGATCTCCAGGCCTGCCTGCACCAGCTCGAGGCCCAGGGGAGCATCCAGGCCTTCCCCCTCGGGGTGGGCGATGGTTCCAGGAGCTTCCGGCTGTCCGAGACGCTCTACGGCCGCCAGCGCGAGCTCGACATGCTCGACGCCGCCCTGACCCAAGCCCGCAGCGGCGGGCGCTGCGAGCTGGCGTTCCTCGGCGGAGGGCCGGGAGTGGGCAAGTCCGCGCTGGCCCGGGAGTTCTACCTGCCCGTGGTGAGCGTGGGTGGGCGCTTCGTCTCGGGCCGCTACATCGCCCAGGAGCAGAACGTCCCCTACAGCGGGCTGGCCGAGGCCCTGCACGAGTTCGTCCAGCAGCTGCTCACCCTGAGCCCTGAGGCCGTCGAGGGGTGGCGCGTGCGCCTGCAGGAAGCCATGGGCGTCAACGGGCAGATCGTCCTGGATCTGCTGCCCCAGCTGGAGCTCATCGTCGGGCCCCAGCCCGCAGGCCCGGATCTGCCCCCGGCCGAGCGCCAGCATCGCTTCGACTACGTCTTCCTGCGCTTCCTGCATGCGGCGTCCAGCGCGGAGGAGCCCCTTGTGCTCTTCCTGGACGACCTGCAGTGGGCCGACGCGGGCAGCCTGCGCATCCTGGATCTGGTGGGCCACGACGAAGATCTGCGGCACTGCATGATCCTCTCTTCCTACCGCGACAACGAGGTTCGAGCCGGACACCCCCTGCGCCAGCTCATGGATCAGCTGGGCGCGAGCGCCCACCCACCCCTCGAGCTCGTCTTGCAGCCCCTCGATCTTCCCGCGGTGCTGCAGTGGCTGGGGGACTCCTTCCATCAGGTCCGGGGCTCCCTGCGTGAGCTGGCCGGGGCCTGCCTGGACAAGACCAACGGCAACCCCTTCTTCCTCAACCAGTTCCTCTGCGCCTTGCACGAGGATCAAGCGCTCCGCCTGGACCCCGGCGACCGGCAGTGGTGCTGGGACACCAGCGCGGTCAAGGCCGCCCGCTTCACCGAGAACGTGGTGGACTTCATGTCCACCCGCCTCGACCGCCTCGACCCCTCCACCCGGCGGGTCCTGGAGCTGGCCGCTTGCGTGGGCAGCCGCTTCGACAGCGCCACGGTGGCCCTGCTGGGGGGCTGGCAGGAGCAGCAGGTGCTGGCCTGGCTGGACGAAGCCACGCAGCTGGGCCTGATCACCAGCGCTGGCGCCTTCGAGGCCGAGCGCCTGCGCACCACGGTGGTCCGAGACCAGCACCGCTTCAGCCACGACCGCATCTGGCGAGCCGCATCCACCCGCATCTCCGCCGAGGATCGGCAGGTCCTGGAGCTGCGCCTGGGGCGCCTGCTGGCGGCCACCGAGCCCTCGGGCAAGGCCCTGTTCGATACCCTGGGGCACTACAACGCCTGCCTGCCGGCCCTCGAGGATCCCGCCGAGCGGCTGGCGGTGGCCAGCCTGAACCTGCGGGGCGGGCAGCAGGCGCGGCTGGCCCTGGCCATCGAGACCGCGCTGTCCTACCTCGAGACGGGGATCGATCTGCTGCCCGAGGATGCCTGGAGCGAGCACTACGCGCTGACCCTGGCGCTGCACGACGAGGCCGCGATCTGCGCCCAGCAGGCCAGCCGCGCCGACGACATGGAGCGCTACGGGCAGCGCGTGCTGGACAACGCCCGGGACACCCTGGACCGCATGCGCTACCTCGAGACGCGCATCGCCGAGCACCAGGCCCAGAACCGGCCCAACGAAGCGGTCAACGACGCCATCGAGGCCTTGGCGATGCTCGGGGTCCACCTGCCCAGGGATCCTGGCGTCCCCCACATCCTGCTCCACTACGCTCGCCTGCACGCCTTCCTGCGGGGCCGCAAGCCCGCCCACCTGGCCGCGCTGCCGGACATGACCGACAAGCGTGTCCTCGCCGCCCTGCGCATCATCCGCATCGGCTCCGTCCCGGCCTTCTGGGTACGCCCCAAGCTCATCCCGCTGCTGTGCTTCCGCTCGGTGGAGCTCACCCACCGCTTCGGCGTGGCGGCTCCGGCAGGCTGGGGCATGGCAGGCCACGCCTTCGTCATCACCATGGTGATGAAGAACTTCGAAGACGGCGCGGCCTATGGGCAGTTCGCGCTGGACATCCTCGAGCGCTTCGACTCCCGAGAGATCGCAGCCAAGGTGCTCTTCGCCCACGGGGCCATGGTGAGCCACTGGCATGCGCCCATGGACAGAGGCATCGCCCTGCTCCGGCGCGGGGCCCAGGTGGGCATGGACAACGGCGACCCCGAAGGCACCATCATGTGCCACCACAGCCTGGCCTACCACCTGCTGTTCAGGGGTCGGGGCCTGGCCGAGGTGGTCCAGGCCCTGGACCACAACATCCCCCTGATGCGCAAGTACCACCAGGAGTGGTACTGCGAGAACAGCGTGTTCCGACGCCACAGCCTCAACCTGCTGCTGGACCGGGACGAGCAGGTGATGGACGGCGCCCGCGAGGTCTTCGACCAGGATCGTTACCTCCAGCGCATCCGCGACAACAAGGACGCCACCCAGCTGGCCGTCTACAACACCACCATGGGGCTGTTCCGCCTGCTCCTTGGCGAGCCGGAGCAAGCGGCCGTCCACCTCGAGGCGGCCTCGGCCTCCGAGGACGACATCCTCGGCAGCCTCTACACGCCCATGATCCCCTTCTACCAGGCCCTGACCCTGCTCGAGCTCGGTCGACGGGAGGGCGGGATGAGCGGCGCAGCGCGGCGTAGAGTCCGCGGGAACCTGCGGCGCCTGAAGGTCTGGGCGCGCCACGCGCCGGACAACTTCGAGCCCAAGGCCCTGATTATCCAGGGCGGGCTGCTGGCAGCAGCCGGCCAGAGCACCCAGGCGCTGCATGCCTACGAGCGGGCCCTCGCCTCATCCGAGGCCCAGGAGAACCTGCTGGATCGCGCCACCTGCCTCGAGGCCATGGCGGCGC
>CALDOK010000480.1 GCA_937912125.1 uncultured Pseudomonadota bacterium | reverse complement strand
AGCGCAGTACGTATTGCCCGTCGCCCTTGGGCACCAGCTCCTCGTCCCCCAGCATGAAGGTGTCCTCGTCCGTGAACGACGGGATGCCCTTCTCGGTGCGACGGCGGATGGAGCCCACCCCGAAGGACCAGCCGACCCCACAGACTCCGGCACCTGCGCCAGACGAGTAGACCAGGGCGAGAGAAGGCTGCTGGCCACCGTGGCTTGCGGGCACTGGGATCGGCACCCGGAAGCGGCCCGTGCCCGTGTACGGATCCGCGGCGAAGGTCTCGCCCAAGCCCTGGATTCCGCCAGGTGCAGAGGGGAGGGCGAGGATTTGTTCGGTGGACTGTGCCGGGGTGGTCATCAGGACACCGGCGTTGGCTCGACAAAGTCGAAGTCAGCCGTGTAGTCGAGCTGCAGCAGGAAGTCTTGGAGGAAGGAGAGATCGAGGATGTTGTGGGACCGTGGCGCCCAGGCCGCCCCGCCACTGAGGTTCCAGGCGTTGGCGTCGCTCTCGAACGTCTCGGAGACGACATCTTCCAGAGTGGTGCCGTCGTAGCGCAAGCGAGTCGCGCGGGCGTCAGAGATCTCGCAGGAGCCGCCGGTACAGGAAAACCCGAACGATCCGGCGGCGGTCACCGCGAGAGAGCCGCTACTCGCAGCGACCTCGACGCCGTCCAGCAAGAGCGTGAGCGCATCCTTCGTGACCCGGAGCGAAACCTCCGTCCAGACCCCGGGAACGATGACATCAGCGATGGGGGCTGCGGGCCAGCTGTTCGTCCCGTCTCCAATGCTCGTGGCAGACGACGAGAGTGTGGCGAACACCTTGTTCCCGACCCCGTCATCACGGAGCGTGACGAGCAACGTACTGGATGTGTCGGTCAGCTTCACTCGGGTGGTCAGCTCGACGTGCTTCCAGCTGCCGCTGCCATGCAGAGCGCCCTGCCCCGAGCCGAGGGGAAGGGCTCCGGATGCGACGGTCACGGGGTCACCGTCATCGTCGAGTAGGTACAGGTTCGGATTGTCCTCCGGAAGCACCTTGATGGACCAGGTACCTGCGATGTCCTGGGAAGTTCCATGACACTCGCACACGGCGGAGACGAAGGCATCGAGATCGGGAAAGTCTCCAGTCCTCGGTTGATGATAGGTCACGGTAGTATCTGGAACGCCGTCGTCATCGGTGTCTTCCTGGTATTCCACCAGCCTGTCGTGCACCGCACTGTAGGCCATGCCCTCTATCTTGGACGTGCCATACTCGGTGGTCGCTGCGAGTGGCTTCGGGTTGGCGGTGGCCCGCAGGTGCAAGGTGATGGGAAGCTGTCCTGCCTGCACGGGACACAAGAGAACCTCATGGATCGCTCGTCCGTCCAGATTGGCGGGCAGGATGTCGTCGGAAACCTCGAACCGGAGCAGGCGTAGATCGCGATAGCTGGTGTCCGGTGGCCCTTCGGCGATGGTCGCGAAGCTGTCAGCAGCGTATTGCGTGGCGGGCAGCATCACAGCTCGTGTGACCCTCGCATTGTCGAGCACGTCACGCTGCTGGTCGGCGAGCGCCTGATCGTACTCCGCGGTGAAGTAGAGCGTGATGCGAACATCCACGATGTTGGCGACATCGAAGGGATTGCCCGATCTGGGCAGCTCCAGCATCCAGAGGTTGTCCACGCCGAGGTGCTCGAAGGTATCCAGAGCTCCCTCGGGGGCGGCCAGCACGATGCTGTCGGCGCTGCGGCTGTACTCGGAGAGAGACTGTACGAATCCGCTTCCCCACAGACCCTTCAGGGCATATCTCGGCGCTGTACCCGAACCGAGTTCGAGCAAGAAGTCGGACTCGGGATAGGCCCAGTCGTAGTCCACCTCGCACTCGTTCGACACGTACTCCGAGTCGAAGGGAACCCGAACCATGGAGTTGCTCGCGGTGCGCAGGAGGGCCTGCACGCCTTCCGATGGCACCAAGCCATCGAACTCCACTTCGATTCGCTTGACTGAGTGGAGGTAGAGGCCTGGGAATCGTTCATCCAGGGATTGCTGCGAGATACGGAACAGGCAAGAGTTGCGATCTTGCAGTTGGAAGAGGCTCGCTGGATCGAACTGCATCAAGCTGAAGGTCGTCTTGATGAGCTGGTAGCGGTTCGTCGTGCCCGTGACGCGGGCGTGTTCCATGCCATCCAGGTCGTTGAGCAGTCGTGCGGCCCCCGTGAAGCGTAGGGGAACCTCTTCTGGATCGTGGTACGACATCTGGATGTACGACGTAGCGCGTCGCGACTCCAGTTGGAGGGCGCGCTCGGCCAGCCATGACAGCCTGTTGGCCATCTGGAGGTAGTTGCCCGCGACCTTCTCGAGGATGTCGACGATGAGGAACAGGTTCTCCCCGTTGAGGGTGTCGTCCATCACCTCCTCGAGGAGAGCCTGTGCGAAGGCGGACTCGAGCGCGGCCAGCGCCACCTGCTCTTGGGCCAGCACGACCTGGGACTGCGCAACCACGACGTTCGCCTGGGCAATCTCGACTTGTCCATCGGCGGCTTCCTTGTTGTCGCAGGCCTGATCGACCTGCGAGGCGCTGGCAGCAGCCGAGGAAGCAGCCGCACCGGCAACCACTGCCCCAGTGATGACAACACCAGCTGCGCCAGCTGTTGCCACTGTCGCTACGGCAGCCGCTGCAACCGCGACCACAACCCAGATCCAGTCGTCCTTGGCGTTATCAGCTTGATCTTCGGCGACATCGTAGGAGACCTCCGCGGCGCCAAGCTGTGACTGTGCCATGTCGTACTGCGCACGAGCGATGGACAGCCCCTGCGCGGAAGTGGCCGCAGCCGCGATGGCCTGGAGTTCCTCCAACTTGGTCGCCTCGGCTTGGTCGAGGACTGACATGGTCCTCTGCTGCAGCGCGTCTGCCTTCTCTGCATAGTACCGGGCTTGCGAGAGGAGCCAGGAATAGTCCCAGATGGGCGTGAAGTTGGGGTCGAAGCCCAGCCAGTTGAGCCCCTGTTCGAGCTGGTAGAGGTAGGAGGAAGCGTGCAGGGCTTCGGCGATAATCCGATCCGACTCGATGCTGACCAGCTCACGCGCATAGCCGGCCTCGGCCCCATTCAGGAGCGATGAGCCGGCGAACGAGCCTGCAACTAGGGCGTTCTCCTCATCGTCAGTGTCCGTTCGCGACGAAGACCGCTCGATTGCGGGGCTACTCGAGTCGAAGCTGAAGAACTTCTGGTACTGTACCTCTGCCATGACCGTTGTCGCGTCCCAGCTGTAGCGGCTGGCCTTGGCAGCCATGGTGTAGGTGCCGAACCAGTCACCGGTCTCCCAGATGATGACGTTACCGAAGTACGGTGTGCCAATGTCGGGATCGCCCGTCTCGATGTGCATGTACTTCAGAAGCGACAACGCGTCGATTGTACCGTCGTGCACCTCCATCCGGGTCTTGAGGTCCGCACGCAGGTCGTCGGCGTCTCCGAGGTACTTGCTGACCCAGACCTCACTGCATTGACTGGCGGCGGCGATCACTTGGCTGTAGCAAGATGCTGCTGTCTCCAGATCTCCTTGTTGGTACGCTTGGTCGGCTTGCAGGTTGAGTGCATGGAGCGCCTCGTAGAGTTCCTCCTCTTCGTCGCCGAACAAGCTGCAATCGACCTCCATGTTGTCCGCCGAGACGGTCCCCTCGGAGACCATATCGGAGAGCTTCGTGGTCATCGCGCTGCCTGTCGCCGAGGCGCTGCTTCGTGCCACCTGGCGAACAGCGGCGGCTACGCGGTAGCGCCCCATGTACGTCAGGGACCGCGCCATGCCGAGCAGGACATGCCGAGCGATGAGCTGCGGCAGGATGAACCCGAACCTGACGGGATCGGCAAAGTCGGCGGATGAGTAGTTCCATGCCGAGCTGTCCCGCGAGGTGTAGAGAGGGGCCAAGACGTCGAGACGGTACCGCGTGGGGAACTGCTCCGTTAGCGGAAGCAGGAAGGCCATGGGCTTGGTCGCGCGCGAGGCTGAGTGTGACACGAATCTGTCGAACGGGCCCATGGATGACGTCAGCGAGGCTGGGAAGCTGCCAACCACCTCCGGCTTCAAGACGTCGCTGGCCAGCGGCGTTCCGCCTTGGCCGTCGAGACAGGAGCCCACAGGCATTCGCACGTCACGAAGAACGAACGCTTGCTCCACGATGCTCCAGGCTTCGGACTCGGAGTCTTGCAGAGTACCGATGTCGACAGCGTACAGATTCTGCTGCAGCTGATGACAATCGGCTTCGCCGTAGTCGGCCGCTTGCGCCGAGGCGTTGGGGGTCTCGATACCCTGCAGCAGAGGCTGGGCCAGAGTCGAACCCTTCCTCTCACTGAATGCCACCTTCAGCTTGGAGAGCCCACTGGCACCAACGACCTTGGCCCCATGTGGCCGTAGAGCGGAACGGACGGTTGTTCCATGCTGATCCTGTAGATCGGCGATGCCGAAGCTGGCCAGTCCATCTTTTTCGGGGGGCGGAGACGAAGTGATGGCGATCCGAGCATCCGCAGCATCGCCCTCGTCGATCCTGTCGAGCACCCTCCAACATACGCCGAGAACGGTCTCCACCGAAGGGCCCGTCGCTTCCTTCGAGTTGCCGTCTACGAGGCCCTCTTCGACCGCCTGCTCACCGAGCCGCTGCCAAAGTGAAAGATACGCCTGAAAAGCTTCGGGACCGCGCTTGCGCAGCACGCACTGGTTGGCGCGTAGCAGGTCCGACTGTACTTCGTACAGCCACCTGATGGATGTGGCGCTCTCGCGCTGGGCCTGGGTGCGCTGCGCGCTGGCTTCTGCCTCACGCCATCTGGATGCCTGGTCGAGAGCTCGAGACTCTCGATAGGGAAGAGGGGTGATAGCCATCCTCGCCCTGCGGCGCTGGCTGGTGAGGGCAGAACCGTGCATTTGCCATAGCCGCCAGGGCTTCTCTTGCCCAAGAGCGTCCGGGAAACCAGCCGTACAATGCGCGTTCACCAGGTCTCTGATGATCCCTTGATCTGCTTCTCCCAGCTCCCGCGGGGTCTGGATGGGATTGACCACGTCATCATGGAAATAGGCCGCTGTTTCGCGGTCCAGGCCAGACACCCTCATCAGGCGAGCGATGTTCTTGATGCGTTCGACCTCTGCCTGCACGGGCGTACCAGGCAGCTTGTCCATCAACCAGGCGACGGTGACCCGGGCGAGGGTTTCCACGTTCCGCACGCCAATACCGACGAGATCGGTTCGTAGTCCTGCGGGCATCGGTGGAACTCGCCACGGCGTGCGGTGGATCGGGCGCAGTCGAACGTACGGGTGGACCTGCGGATCCACGGAGGCCTCGTTCTGCGGCAAGCTCGGGTTCAGCATCCGCAGCGCCCTGGCCGCGCCATCACGTCGGCTGGCGTCTACGGTCCCCGTGGTAGGTTCCACGACATCGTAGACATCTTCCACGATGGTGTTGACGGTGGTTGTCGAGACGATTCTGTGGAACGGGTTCATGATCCCTCCCCCTGAGGTAGAGACTGTTGTGAAAGGCAGTTGTCGAAGCGGAAGCCGGGTGCGCTGATCCGAAGGAGCGCCTCGGCTGGAGAAAGGCCACTCTGAACCAGAAGCGCCGCGAATCCCGCAGCAACGGCACACGACATCGACACGCCGGCCCACCTGTGGGGCGTGCCTTCCAGGCCGAAGGGGCCTGCTGGCCAAGGTGATGCGACTCCCACGGAGCGTACTCCTGGGAAGGCTCCAGGGAACCACGGCCCGCCCGCCGGCTCGACGGCAAGCAGCCGTTCTGCGAGAGGTTCGACGACCTCGTACCTCATGGCAGTCGGAGATCCCCAAGCGCATACGTGGATGTCAGCATCGGTCAAGAGCGCATCTTCGAAGCACGTCTCGGAGCGCCCCCTCGCTCGGACACTGATCAACCGGATACCGGGGGCGACGGATAGCAGCACCGCAGCCATGCCCGTACCGTGACCTGGTCCCGGCTCCTCCGAACCTTCGATTCCGTAGCCATCGAGACGAACGAGAGCGCGGCGATTCACCCCGGTATCCAACAAGGCGACCGTCACGCCGCTACCGATGATGCCCTGACCATGGAAAGCGGCGATGGTGGTATGGCTGCGCAGAGCTGAGGGGAGAACGGGTACTCGTACAGATCGAAAAGCAGACAAGGACGTGCCAACATCTCGCCCCCTGAAACCGGCTCCGAACATAGTTATTCCCTCCACTTTCGACCTCCCCAGGCGCTCTCCTTCTTCTCCATCGTGTTAGTGTAGGTGTGGCTGCTTGCGGGCAGCGACATCGATGATAAATCCCTACCACGAACAGGCGGCCATGTCGAGCGCGTAGGAACAAGAGGCCTGGAGATCAAGGTAGTGCTTCTGGATCTCGCTGGACCTGGGCATGTGGACCTCGGAACCCCAG
>CALDOK010000479.1 GCA_937912125.1 uncultured Pseudomonadota bacterium | reverse complement strand
CTTTGGGAGCAGGTGGTCGCTGGTTCGAATCCAGTCGCCCCGACCATCAAAAACTCCGCTTCCTAATACGGGAAGCGGAGTTTTCTATTGAGTGGTAGATATTGGAGCGCGGGGCGCGAGCCTAGCTTTTTGCCTAGCTCGAGGGCTGTTGCGAGGGGGTTTTCGGGTCGGATCGGGGCACTTTTGTCAGATTTGAGAGCATGGCCTCGCTCCATCGCAAGAGCGCGTCCAAGGGGGCTTCCCGGTCGCGGATTTCGGGGGGAGGGGGCAGGTCGAGGCTGCTAGCCAGGATGTTCAGCGCGATCCGGTTCTTGGTCCCTTCCACGCGCTGGACGGCGGTAGGCTTGGCGGCCAGGGCCTCGAGTCGGAGCAGGGCGAAGATGAGCTCGAAGGCGCGATCCCAGCGCATCCACACCAAGTCCTCGGTGCGGAGCAGGTGTTCCCATGGCTCGCGGTTAGCGATGCGGAAGGTCAGCGAGTTCCGCTCCCCGCGCTGCTGGAGCAGGCTGGCCTCGGCCAGGTCGCCCAGCACACGCGCCACGTTGCGCTTGCTGTAGCCCAGGTGCTCCAGCTCCGAGGCTCGGGTCCAGCGGTCCGTGCGCCCCAGCAACGTGGTGAGCACGTCGGCGCGGGCACCCACTCCGACCATGGCGCGTGCGCGCAGGGCCAAGAGGGAGGGGCGGTCGAGGCGGAGGGTGCGGGGTTTGGGCTCGGGGGTGCGAGGCCAGGGAGTGGTGTCGGAGGGATGAGGCCAGCGGATGGGGGTCGCGGTGGCCAGGGTGGCGGCCAGGGCCTCGAAGGCTTCTCGGACCTCGGGATGAGCATGGCGGGCCAGCCCCTTGAGCCGGCTGGTGGAGATGCGATCGGCGTGAGCTGCGCACCATCGTCAGACCTCCTCGCGGAGCCGGGTGTCGTGCTGGGCGATGAGGGGGGAGGCGAGGAACAGGGGCTCGGGATCGACCACCAAGTGTGTGTGGTTGCGGACGACGCTGGGCACTCCGAGTGCGCCCCAGAGGCTCCAGGTCAGGACCGTGGCGAGGTGAGTGATGGTGGGGCTATGCACCAGGCACCTCCGGTACGCCGGGCGCCGCCAGCACGGGCTGCAGCAGCATGTCTCGGAAGCCGGGAGATGGGTCGTGGCTCATGCACCAGCACGCGGCTGTTTGCAGCTCTTCGGGCGTGGGGGTGAGGGTCAAGACGAGACTATGAATGTCTCGCAGCGAGAAGACATATGTGCCCGTTCACTGCACCCGACCTCGATCTGTCTCCGGTGCCCCCCATCCCGTCGGGTCGTACGACGCGAAGATCGCCGCGTCCATCAGGCAGGGGAGCACACCGATGCGCACGCAGAGGGCCTGGAAGCCGTCCTCGACCAGTTCGTAGGCGGCTGGGTCGGCCAGGGCCTTGGTGGAGAGTGGGAAGCCGTAGCTGTTCATCCAGCGAATCAGGCGGCTGTCCAGGGGGATCGCGTGCTGGGTGAGGCCCAGGACCTGAAGCACGTTGCGCGACTGCTTGGGGCCCAAGCCCACGAACCAGTGTTGAAGTCGGTGTGCGCTGGCGCGCTCACGCTCCTTGCCGGGTGAGTCTTCGAGGGAGCCCAGCTGTGCCATGACCTCGGCCCAGCCTCCAGCTTCGAGCCAGTCCAGGTTTCGCTCGAGCTGGTCGGCGATGATGTTGGTGCGGCGCACACCGCCTGCGATTTTGAGCTGGCGGAGCACGAAGCCTGCGCAGGGCTGGTTGGCGCGGCAGCGATCGAGGTCTAGCAGGTAGGGCTGGCTGTTGATGACCTGGGAGACGGGGGATGTGGCATCGGAGCGCTGCTGGGAGGTCAGCAGGCCCAGCCCGATGGCCCACCAGAGCTGCTCCAGGTCCACCTCGGGATGTTCGTGGAGCACGTTGCGGCGGTAGCGGTCCTGGACGAGGTGGCTGGTCTCCCAGTGCTCGTAGAAGGTGCGCGCTTCACGGATGTCGTCTTCGGTGATGACGAAGTGGATGTTCATGGGGTTGGTCTACGGCATCAGGGTGGGGGCCGCCAGCAGCCCTCGTACGGCGTCGGACTCCTTCGCCGCTGCCGAAGCCAACTGGTCCAGCTCCACCCAGCTCGCTTCGAGCAGTTCGCGGTTGCGCTCCATGATGGCCAGGGGGCTGCGACGACGCTGGGCGTCGATGAGGACGGGGATGGTGTGGCGGATGACCGCCATGATCGCGACGGGGTTGATCGCGAAGACGTTGTTGGTCACGGCCACCTTGCCCAGGTTCATCAGCAGGTTGATGGACTGGGCCACCAGGCACATCTCCTGGTATTTGATGTTCTTCCAGAGGAAGGGGTCGATGCGGCCAGTGTCGAGGTACTGCCGCAGGTAGGTGTACAGGCGCAGGATAGTGCCCGTCAGCAGCACGCCGGAGAAGTTCGACAGCAGGCTGCGCAGGTTGAGCCCCGAGCGGTAGGCCTGGATGGCGAAGTCGGCCAGTCGGCCGTTGTCTTGTGTGAGGAAGGACCAGCCTGGGATGGGGAGACTGCGGGTGGAGAAGAAGTCCGCCACCCAGTGAGTCAGCAGGACGATAGTGGCGGCCTCTTCCGGGACCTTGTCGTACGGGAAGGTCTGGCCACCATAGCGATAGAAGGTCGCCTTGGCGTAGTTGCCTCGGAACAGGGCCTCAAACTTCCCGTCGATGAGCATCTGGCGGGCTTCGGCGAAGCGGAAGAGGTCGTGTCCACCCCCGACCACCCTGTGGTCATGTCCCCCAAGCGGGAAGTCGATGGCGTGACGGGGGTGGGCGATGGCCTTGTGTAGGTCAGGTCGGTTCAGCAGGCCATGGTTGAGGAAGAGGTCGAACAGTCCGCCAGCCATGCCAGCGGCACCCACGGCGAGGTGGTCGTCCCAGCGTATCCATGGTGCCCGCTCGACAGGGCGGGTGAAGGCATGGTCAATCTCTTTCACCACCTCGGGGGGCAGCAGGTCATCGAAGCTGGTCACAACCGAGGATTCAGGCGTGTAGTAGGCCAGCAGCGCGGGCCAATCGGGTGGAGGCACTTCGGGAAGGGCTGTCGACGGATGGGGGGCAGTCGCCGCCATGTCGGCATCAGCGTGCTCGTCGATGTTCAGCTCCGCCAGCATTCGCTTGGCGCGCGCCTCGAGCGCTTCCAGTTCTCGTCTTTCCTGCGATAGGGCCCCAGCGACCTCCTCGGCCACGACCTTGGCGTCATTGACGGCTCGGTTTTGGCCGACTTGGACTGTCAGCAGGTCCTTGCGGTCCTGTTCCATTCAGTTGGCCTGCTTGTGGGTCCACTTGACCGCCCGCTCGAGGGTCTTGATGATGGACTCCAGGTTCTTGATCTTCTCCTTGTTCTCGGCGGCGTTCTGCTTCAACGTGACGAGGTTGGCTCGAAGGGTCTGCAGCTCCAGCTCCTGCCGCCGCGCGAACTCCTGGGCTTTGGCCATGTCCTGCTGATCGCCGATCACGATTTTGGCCAGCACCATCTGCAGCTTCATCGTGTCGACCTTCACCTGCGCCGCGCCCGACTCGGTGAGCAGGGCGGTGCCGCCTAGACCGATGAGTCCGCCGCCCACCGCGCCCATGGCCGTGACCAGGGCGATGCCTCCCGCCATGCCTGCGCCACCTGCCGCCAAGGCGCCGCCGCCCAGCAGTGCCAGCCCATGGGACACCGCTGCTGCGCCCCCCAGGCCCGCGCCCGCGCCCAGCGCACCACCGAGGGCGGGGGCCACCAGCCATCCGCCCATCGCGCCCACCGCGAGCCCAGCGGCGATGCCGATGCCGATCTTGGTGCGGCGGGCCATGTGGACGTTCAGGGTGCCCTTGTAGGCGCTGAGTAGCTCCTTGTAGTCCTTGGGCTGCAAGGCCATCTCGCCGCCGAGCCAGGCGATGTACTTCTTTCGCAGCGTGTCGCCCGGGCTGTGTTTGGTCTCGGGGTAGGGCGCTGCGAAGAACAGCTCGATGAGGATCAGCAGCTTCTTCTGGCGCTTGTCGATGCCCCGCACCAGCCCGGTGAGCTGGCTGTCGTCGTGGGTGATGGTGTGCTCGAACAGCCCACGGAAAGGCTCCAGTTCCGGGTTCTCCAGCAGGCTCGCCTGGACCCTGCCCAGAGCGGCGCGTCGCTCGGCTTTCTTCTCGGGCTTCTTGACGTCCTCGATGCCCCAACGGCCCAAGCCGAGGATGGCGGCGCCAAGGGCGGCCTTCTCAGTGGGGTTGAGGACGAAGTCGCGGAACAGGTGCAGATCAATGTCGGGGTTCCCCATCGGGACCTCTGGAGGTGAGTGGGTGCCCCCATCACCACGTCGGGACGACGCGTGATGGTGGGGCTACGAGTTCACGATGATGTTGATGATCCGCTGCCTGATACCCTCGGGAATGTTCTGCGAGAACGTGAAGTGTCCGGAGGCGCTTCGCGTGACGCTCGCGTTTCGCAGATGTTCCGAGTTGAAGATCTGTTCCAGGTCTGCGAGGGCTCGCACGTTGACCATGCCCCGCTTGCAGGATGTCCTCCGTTCTTTGTGGTCGATCTGGATGGCGCTGCCGCTGCCGGACCGGTTGGTACTGCTGGCGTTGTTGATGGCGTTCACCCCCGCCTGCACACCGAGCGACACGAGCACTCCTCGGATGATGGACGAAATCATGGCATGTCCTCCCGCGAAGTCCTTGCTTGCAGGAAGGATAGCGCGGTCCGGGCCCCCCGCCAATGTCGCGTGGGGGCCCACTTCGGCGGGGTTGTGGTAGAAACTTTGGTCGGCGGTCATTTCGGGGCCGGTTGAGGAGAGGACATGACAGCAACGATGGACCAGGCAGAGTTCGTTTCGGTCGAAAACCACAGGCGGCTGCTCTCGGATGCCGTTCTGGATCTACGCGCCTTGCGAGAGCATGCGGTTCACCTCAAGCTCGACGAGACTGCGGCGCGCGCTGCCGAGGTGTTGGATCGGGTCGAGAACGACTTCTTTCGCGTCGCGGTGGTGGGGGAGTTCAAGCGCGGCAAGAGCACACTGATCAACGCGCTGCTCGGACGTGAGGTCCTACCGGCCGACGTGCTTCCTTGCTCGGCGACGCTGAACCGGGTGACCTACGGCATTCAGCCCGCGGTCACGCTCGTGTTCAAGGACCGGGATGGTGAAGCGGGCCGGACGGAGACCATCGGAATCGATGAGCTCACCGACTACGTCACCAAGCTGACGCCCGAGTCGGAGCAGAGGGCAGCTGACATCAAGGAAGCAGTGGTGCAGTACCCGATCAAGTACTGCCGGGACAAGGCGGACATCATCGACACGCCGGGCTTGAACGATGACGAGTCCATGACCGACGTGACCATGTCGGTGCTCCCCACCGTGGATGCCGCCTTGCTCGTCATCTTGGCGCAGTCTCCTTTTTCCAGCTACGAGGCTGATTTTCTCAACAGGCTGTTGTCGCGCGACATGGGCCGTGTGCTCTTCGTGGTCAACCGCATGGACTCCATCCGGCGGCCCAAGGATCGGGAGCGCATCCTCCAAGCGGTGTCCGATCGCATCGAGCGATCCGTCAAGGCCAGGGCCGCCGAGCTGCACGGGGAAGGCACGGCCGAGTACGACGCCTTCCTGGCTCGGGTCGGCAAGCCGCGGGTCTACGGCATTTCTGGGGCGCTGGGGTTGGACGGCAAGCTAGAGGGCGACGCCAAGCTCCTCGAGGAGTCGGGTTTGCCGGCGTTCGAGAGGGCCCTCGATCGCTTCCTGACCCAGGAGCGAGGGCTGATCACCCTCACGGTGCTCAACGACACGATCGCCGGCGCCTCCGCCAAACTCGTGCAGCAGGTTCGCATCCAGGAGGGTGCGCTGCAGATGAAGGAGAACGAGTTCGAGGGAGCCTATCAGGAGGCGACCAAGCGCCTGGAGGAACTCCGGACCCGCTATGTCCAGGAGGTGTCGTCGCTCGATATGGCAGCGGAGAGGCTCGCGCTCGAGGTCGGTCCCGCTGTCGCTGCGTTGCCGGGTCGGCTCGAGGAGGTGGTCAAGGCCACGGTTGCCGCGAGGCAGGTCTCCGCCAAGGACATTGACAAGGACAACGCCGAGCGCACCGCGTTCGAGCTGGGCAAGGCGATCAACGACGAGGTGCGCGCCGCTGCACGGCTGGAGTCCGAGAAGGTCCAGCTCGAGATCGAACGCTGCATGGAGCGTGAGGTGGAGCGCTTCGGTGACTTCGCCAAGGCCCTCAGCACCACCCTCACCGAGATCGAAATCCACTTCCAGAACCTCGGTGCGAGAGGGGGGGCGCAAGAACGAACCACAGGTGACTACGTGGCCGAGGGCTTGATTGCCGCACCCACGGTGCTGCTCTCCACTCTGCTCGGCGGGTTGTGGGGTGGCTATCGCGAGGCTGGATTCAAGGGTGCGGCGGTGGGCGGTGTCGCAGGCCTCGCCACTGGATTTGGCGCGGCCCTCGGTGCTGGGATGTTGATCTCCGCCTTGTCGCTTCCCATGACCTGGCCCGTGGCCATTCCCGCCATGATCTTCGTTGGTGTCTCCTCGTTCTTCGGTGGGAAGATGGCCAGCCGGATGGTGTTCCGAAGTGCCGAGATCAATGCCTTCAAGGCTGCGGTGCAGCAGCACGCCGTCGAGCAGCTTCGGTCCAGCTTCTCCGCATCGGGTCTCGACCTGCAGCAGGGGCTGCAGGGCCACATCCATGAGGCGTTCGGTGCCCTTCGGCAGCGTCTGGATCAGGAGCTCGGTGGTTCAATCGAGCAGACCCAACGGACCCTCGACGACCTCTCGGTGAGTATCCACCGCTCGGTGGCTGTCCGTGAGCACGAACTCGTGCGTCTCGCCGCGGTCACCCAGGAGGTCGAGGCCATTCGGCAGCGTTCCAAGGAACTTTCTTCCCGCATCCACCAGCTTGCGAGCCACTAGGCTCCAGGGGGAACCATGAAGCAGCAGGTCTTCGATCCCACCACCTTGATCGACGTCGACTTCGAGCGACACCTGGCCGCCCGCAAGGCATACTTCTCGGAGCGCACCAAGGGGGGCGTCCCGGACTACTCGTTCAACCTGGACCACTCCATACGGCGAAAGCTGAACGCCGTGCCCTTGCTTAGGAATGCTGGCGAGGTGCTGACCTCCTATGTGGTCCCCATCGTGCGCCAACTCAACCAGATGGATGCTGTGGCGGTGGGACCCAAGCAGTTTTCGGACGTACACGAGATGGGAGTCGAGTGTGCCCGGGTACTGGGCATCGGCATTCCCCAGATCTTCGTGATGATGGATCCGGTGCCCAATGCGTTCACGTACGCCACGGGGCAGACCGACCAGATTGTGGTGCTCACCAGCGGCCTGGTGGAGGCCCTGTCGCTCACCCAGCTTCGCTCGGTGATCGGCCACGAGTGCGGCCACATCCACAACGAGCACGTCGTGTACAACACGCTTTGGGAGATGATCACCAACCCCTTGGCGAACATGCTCCTGATGGCGGCTAGCCGAGGTTTGGGTCCCTTCGCGGGGATCTTCCGCATCATGACCAAGGGAGCGCTGTTCTTGGTATTTCAGCGCTGGCACCGTTGCGCGGAGTTCACCTGCGACCGGGCAGGCCTGATTTGCAGCGCCGATCTATCAGCATCCATTGAGGTCATGGGGCGGCTCGACACGGCGGGCGCGGAGAGTCTCCAGGGCTTCAATGCGGACGAGTACATTCGGCAGCTCGACGGCATCGAGGGTTCACCCATTCGCTTCCTCGAGCTGATCAAGACTCACCCCATCGGGCCTCGCAGGGTCAAGGCCATGCGGTACTTCGGTGAGAGCGAGGTGCTCTACCGCTGGAGGCCCGAGATGAAGCACGGGCAGACAGTGCGCAGCCACGAAGATGTCGACCGCGACTGCGCAGCCCTCTTGGTCTGATCCCTTGTGTAGCTGGATGGAGTGAACCCAATGTCTCGTACCGTTCGATTCGATCCTCTCGATATCCAGGCCGAGTTTCGCAAGGCGCTGGATGACTTCATCGATCCCTTCACCACCGATCGGGCCCGAAATTCGCTCGGCAAGGCCCACCTCCCGGGGCTTCGGGAGCGCATCGCCGAGGCTCGCGCGAGGCTGGACAAGGACTTCGTCCTGATGGTCCTCGGGGACTTCAAGCGCGGCAAGTCCACGCTGATTAATGCGCTCTTGGAGCAGGAGATCCTGTCCTCCGACGTCACGCCCGAGACGGTCAGTATCAACCAGGTCACCTGGGGTTCTTCGCTCGACGTCGAGGCTGTACTGACCAATGGAGGTAGGGTCAGCCTCGAGCATGGGGAGCTGTCCTCCGAGCGGCTGGTCAGGGTGATGCGCGAGCTTCCGGCTCCAGTGGATCACCTGCAGATCCGAGCCCCTGCCGCTTGGCTGCGGGGACTGCGGATCGTGGACACGCCAGGGCTCGGCGATCTCATGCAGCGCTTCGACGCCCAGGTCCGTAGCTTCCTACCGGTGGCGGACGCCGTCGTTTACGTGATCTCGGCTCTCTCGCCGTTGTCCGAGAGTGAGCGCGCCTTTCTCCAGGCTCACATCCGACCCCAGGGCTACCCCAAGCTGTTGTTCGTCGTGAACATGCTCGACACGCTCCCTTCGGAGGCCGATGCAGAGCGCCTGCTCGAGTCGGTGCGCACCAAGATCCACGCCGACTTCCCGGGAGCGATGGTGATGGGGCTCAGCGCGCTGGATGAGTTGTGCAGGGTCAGCGACCTACCGCGTCCCGAGCCAGAGCGGGGCGAGCAACTCGCTGTGCGCTTCGCAGAGCTGCGTGGCCACCTGCAGACCTCGGTGCTGCTCAACCGGGAACTGCTCCATGTCGCGCGTAGCCTCGGGCACGCCACGGCTGTGATGCGGGAGCAGGACGTCGCGCTGCGAAGGCTCGTCAACGCCCTGGCCTCCAGCCAGGAGGCCCTGGACGCAGCCATCATGGAGCGCGAGGACGAGCACTCGGCCCTGCACGAGCAGATTCGCGGCAAGAAGCAGGCGATCAAGAGGATGATCGAGGGGCTCGCCAACGAGTCGGTCCGGTGGATGGACGGGTTCCTGGATCGGCTGCGGGATCAGGGCGTGTCAAAGCTCAATACCATTCCCTACGGGGACGTCCAGCGGTACTTCCCGTTCTACTTCACGGAACGGGTGAGGGAGGCGCTTGTGCGCTGCTTCGATGCACACCAGCCCATGATCCTCGCCGAGCTGGAGAAGGCCGGAGACGATTTGGTGAGGGTGATGTCCGAGGGGCCGACCTCGCTGGACCGGAAGATCGCCGGAGCGAGCTTCGAGACCACCAAGTGGAGCTTCGTGGACAACTTCTACCTGCTCGGTCCCTTGGGGGGAGTGGCACGCTTCGTTTTCGTCGATGGGCTCGGCCGCCTGTTCGGGTCCACCGCGGCTTCGAAGTCTGAGCCCACGGGGCGGTCAGCGAGGTTCCTGCAACAGGTGGAGGCAGCCTTCCCCGAGATTCGTAGGACCGCCGCCGAGGAGATCAAGGGGCTCTATCGAGATCTCGCTCGCAAGATCGACCTCGAGCTGGACGGCTGGTATCGAGCCGAGGTCGATGCGACCTTGCAGGCGCTTCGGCAGGCCCGTGAGATTCATGCGGCCAAGCAAGTGGAGGGGTCCTCGGTCGAAGCCTTCCTGCAGGAGCTCCTAGGCCATGTCGAGCACCATGAGGAACTCTTGGGTCATCTGGGAGAGAAGCTCGAGCAGTCAAGTGTCGTGGAGACTGCGCTCTCATGATCGCTGGTGTGCGTCGGGATCTCGTTCTCGGTGGTGTCTTCGATCTGGCAGCTCATGAAGTTTGTTTGGCGGAGCAGGGCTGCGCCGAGACCCGGGAACGACTGGCAGTGGCTGCCGCCCACCAAACCAGCAGTCTGCTATGCGAGGCGGTGGATCGATCCGTTCATCGACTCGCGCTTCGCCGGTCGGACCTCCAGCCCACCATGGTGCCTATCACCCGCCGTCGGCTGGAGTCGAACCTGAGGAGTGAGCTTCTCACCGCGGCTGCCGAGCTGGCGGGAGGCCTCGACCGGCAGGTGAGGCTGGCGTTGTGCGCGGAACTGGAGCGATTCTTGGAGTTGGCGGTGACCCTCGATCAACTGGCGCAGGAGCTCGGCATGTCCAGCGGCGAGGCTCGCTCTCTCGTCTCGACGATCGTGCAGCAGTGGCATCATCATCAGCGGCTCCGTGACATGCGAAATCGCCAACCCGAGAATGAGGAAGAGCGCTTGCAGGCGTGCTTTCAGTTGGGGGTGTTGGGAGCTTGTCTGCCCACGGCCGAGCTTCTCGGTGCGTGCGATGACGTGCCTTGGTCCAGGATTGCGACGGCGGGCGACGTGGCAGCGAGTCTTCGCGCCTGGCTACGCGAGCGATCCGAGAAGCTCGCGGATGAGCGCGGCATACGGATCGAGGTTGCCGTCCGAGACTGGGTAGACGACAAGTATGTCGGTACGGTGGCGCTCACGCTCGATCACATCCACCGGCTGCTGTGCGAGGCATCCACCGACGCGCCGGTGAGGGTCGATGCTCCAAGCGGGGTGTCGTCATGACTCCCGGCCGATCTCCCTCCGTTCGTGGTGGCATCGTCTATCGTCGGTTGATGTACGACCTCGTCGACAACCTGAGGGACCTGCGCGACATCGCTGGGACCATGGGTGCGGAGGATCTCGGTCGTGAGATCGCGGCGGGTCTCGAGGGTC
>CALDOK010000478.1 GCA_937912125.1 uncultured Pseudomonadota bacterium | reverse complement strand
CCCGCGACCCGGACCCGGTACCCGCGAACACCACGCCGGGCGTTGCCCCCTTCAGGTTCGCCCAGACATGGCCCTTCGCGCTGCTGCTGGTGCCCATGTTGGCGTTCGCCCAGCCCTCGCCGGCGCCGACGGGGCTCGCCGATGCCCGTCGGGTCGAGCGCTATGCGGGCGATGTGGCCCTGGCCGCGCAGGCCCTGGGCGCCACCGCCGCCACCGTGAGCTCCGCAGGTCGGCTGCACTCCCTGCAGCGCCTGCAGGACCGGCTGGCGGATCTGGACCGCAGCATCCTGGACCTCGAGCGGGCGGTGGTGGAGCTCGAGGGGGCGGTGGAGCCGGCGGAGTAGGGCAGGCCCTACAACTCCACGCTGTCCAGCCCGTCGGTCCAGGTGCTCCAGGTGCCCGCTTCGTCGCGGATGCGGACGCGCACCCAGCCGGTGGCTCCCAAGGCGGGCAGGGCATAGCGGGTGTCGGTGCCCTCGATCACCCCCGAGTCGTGCACGCTCGTGGGTTCGTGGGGCCAGCCCGATAGCGCCACTTGCACCTGGTAGGCGGCCTGGGCATGCAGCTCGTCGCTGTCTCCGTCGCAGCCGGGCCAGGACACTTCGGTGCCTGAGAAGCTCAGCGCGCCAGCGCCAAGCAGAGGGTTGCCCTCGCCCCAGGCGCCCACCACGCACAGGGTGTCTCCGGCGTCGTCGTCTCCGTCGAGGTCCACGTCGAGCTCCCGCGCCCAGTCGATGGGCAGCACTGCGGTGCGGTTGCGCTCGGTCACGTACCCATCGGGAGGGCTCGGGATCAGGTCGTCATAGTTGCTGATCAGCTCGAAGTCCGAGTCGGTGGAGAGCCCGGAGGCTGCGCTGTTGCCCAGCAGGTTGTTGTACGCGATGTAGTTGTTGCCGCCGCTGATGATTCCCTCGGATCCGTTGTCCACCACCAGGTTGGCCCAGGTCCACTGGTACGACGAGTTGGTGCCGCTGAGGTCGATCCCGCGCCCGGGACCGTCGATCACGGTGTTGCCGATCCACATGTCGTGCTTGGCGTAGGCGTCTACCCCAAGCCCTCCTGCGCCCCCTGATGCTTCGACTCGGTTGTTCATCACCAGGCTGCGGAGGTTCCAGTTGAAGTGGACCGCGTTCCAGGACTGCCCCGAGAAGCGGTTGTGGAAGATGGTGTGCTCTTCGAAGCTCTGGTTGCCGTTCATGTAGACGCCGTACACGCAGCCCAGGACCTCGTTATGGCGCACCACGTGGTAGTGATCGCCCCGCCCGAAGAAGATCGCCTCTTCCTCGTCGTCGCAGTCCACCACGTTGTACTCGATGACCAGGCGGTGGCAGTACCCCGAGGAGTGGTTCGAGGTCTGCAGGCTGTCGATGGTCAGCCCGGCGAAGTGGGAGTCGGTGACGTTGTCCAGGTAGATCATCCCGTCGATGACCGCGGAGCCGTCAGCGGGGCCGAGCAGCTCGACACCCGAGCGGCTCCCCATGGTGGCCGAGTTGTAGGTGCCCGGGCCGACGCAGACGATGGTGTCGCCCATGATAGAGCCGTCGAGGCCTTCCTGCAGGGTGGTCCAGGGATGCTCCAGGCTGCCATCGGCGGTGCTGGGATCTCCATCGGCCCAGACGTACACCACGGGCCTGGTGGTGTCCCAGGGGCGCACGCCGGGGTGGGTATCGGCGCAGTCGCCACTGCAGCTGTCCAGGCCGTCTCCGTCGGTGTCGCCGGGGTGCAGGTCGGGTCGGCCGTCGTGGCAATCGCCGCTGCACAGGGCCCAGCCGTCGCCGTCGGCGTCCAGCTCTTCGGCGGGGATCACACCGTCGCAGTCGGTGTCCACCAGATCACAGGCTTCATCCGCCCCCGGGTGCACCGCGGCGTTGTCGTCATCGCAGTCGTCACCGCCGCAGTCCACCCGGTCGTGGCCGTCGGCGTCAGCGTCGGCGTCCTGGCAGCTGGTGTCGCTGTCGCTTGGGGCCTGGGTGTCGTCGGGTGGGAGGTCGGGGTCGATGTCCTTGAACTCACCTGTGTCCTCGTCGCGCCCGAACAGCTTGTCCCAGATGTTGTAGTCCATGCAGCCTGCGAGCAGCGGAAATATGGCGATCAGGGTGGCTTTGCGCATCTGTCCTCCTCGAGGTGGGTCGTAACCGACCTCGTCGGAGGAGAGAAGCCGGGGTGCTGCATCGGATTCGGCCCGGATCGGTGGCCAGTCCGGCGCGACGCCCTCGCACATCACGTGCCCTGGGGTGTGTCTCGCTGGCTACTTCCCCAGCCCCCGCGCCAGGTCGGTGACCTCGATGCCGGTGCGGCCGGCGTCGTGTAGCAGGCGGATGACCAGGTCGTAGACCGCCTCGATGCAGTGGTCCATGTTGTTGTACCAGAAGGTGCCGGTGCGGCCGGCCATGCGCAGGTTCTCGAAGCGGGCGAAGGCCTGCTGGGCCTTCTCGAGGTCTTCGGGGTACTGGCGGTGGTAGATGGGGTAGGCGTCGGGTACCCGCTCGAGGCGCACGTCGTGGACGACCTTGCGGTCGGGGATCAGGTCGGTGCGGATCAGGTCGTCCACGATCCAGTCCGTGAGGCGCTCGCCGTGCTGCCAGCGCTCGTCGCCCTCCTGGCAGGTGAGCTCCACGCACAGGCCGGTGGTGCCCGCGGGGCAGGTGTTCGGGTCGAAGAAGCGGGGGATGCTGACCCGCAGGAAGCTGATCTCCCGCTCGCCGTAGTAGCACCACTGGAAGGGGTGCTGGACGTCGTGCTCGACCATGACGTTGTAGAGCAGCAAGGTGCGGTAGTCGAGGTTGAAGGGCTCGAGCCCCAGGCCCCGGGCGGCCTGGTTGATGGGGCCTGTCCAGATGACCAGGCCGGGCTCGATGCGCTCGTCGCCCACCCAGACCGCGCTGACCTTGTCTCCCTGGGCTTCCATCCTGGCCTCGACGCCCTGCACGATGCGCCCACCCTTCTCGCGTAGGCGTGCGGCCACCAGATCCCACATCGTGTACATGCCACCCGCTGGGTAGATGAAGTCGATGGCGGACTGCTTCTTGAGCTGCATCAGGGTGGACTTGGCCAGCTGCGAGATGTTCTGCATCTGCAGCTTGTCGTCGATGATGGCGCGGTTGATGCCGGCCTTGGCCCAGTCGGGGTGGGTCTCGCGGGGGGAGCGACCCAGGAAGTCTTCGGTGTAGTCGCGGAAGAAGTGGCCGTACAGCGTGGGGCCGTACTGGCGCAGGACGTAGTTCTCGAAGCTGTCGTCGTCGTAGTCCCGCAGGCCGTTGATCAGCAGATCGTAGCCGCTCTTGAGCGCCATGGCGGGCGGGAGCTGGGGCAGCTGCTGCGGCTTGAGGGGCCACAGGTAGTACTTGCCGCCGAAGTAGACCTCGCTGCGCCGGGGGAAGAACACCTGCTGGTCGCCCAGGACCCGCTCGATGTAGGCGCTCACGTCCGGGTTGGCGCTGTGGAAGCGGTGGGGCCCGATGTCGAAGACGAAGCCGTCGTAGCTGGTGGAGCGGGCCAGGCCGCCCAAGGTGTCCAGCTTCTCGACCACCACGACCTCGGCGCCGGCCTCGGCCAGCAGGTGGGCGGTGATCAGGCCGGTGACCCCAGCGCCCACGATGACCACGGGGCCATCGTGGATGGTGGTGCGGGTGCGCTCTGCCATGGGTGCCTCGGTTCAGCTGAGGAAGCCACCACTAACTCGCCACGACGCACCGCCACCTCGTGCCGCAGCAGCAGCAGACCGCTTCCTGGTGGCATGTCTCACCATCGTGGACGCAGGACACCGTGCGGAGGCTAGCGTCCACCGGATACGCTGCGTGGGTCCGCGCTCCCTGAGGTCCTTCGTTGAACTCTCGCCTCGCCAGCCTCGCTCTTCGTCCCCTGCAGGATGGCCCGCGCATCGCCCTGGTCTCACTGTACGATGTGGAGAACAACGCGGTGCGGCTGCTGGCGGCCCTGCTGCGCCGCGCGGGCTACCACGCGGTCGAGATCTACTTCAAGGACTGGATCTCCAACCACATGGCGCCCCCAAGCCCCGACGAGCTTCGCAGCCTGGTGCGGGTCCTGCGCCGCGAGCGGGTTCAGCTGGTGGCCATGTCGGTGCGGGCCTCGCCCTACTTCAACATCGCCCGCACCTTGACCGAGCGTGTGTGGAGCGATCTGGGGCTGCCGGTGATCTGGGGTGGAAACCACCCCACGCTGGTGCCCGAAGACTGCATCGAGTTTGCGGATCTGCTGCTTCGGGGCGAAGGCGAAGAGGCCCTGGTCGAGCTGGCCCAGGCCCTGAGATCTGGGCAGCCCTTGAGCGGGATCCAGAACCTGTGGATCCGGGACGACGGTGGCGAGCACGTGCGCAACGATCTGCGCCCACTGCTGTGCGACCTGGATCAGCTCCCCTTCCGCGACTACCACAGCCACGACCAGAAGTACGCTGTCATGGGCCGCTCCTACACGCAGGGCGACCCCATGCACGGCGACCCGGTCTTCCAGATGATGGCCAGCCGGGGCTGCATCTACAAGTGCTCCTACTGCTACAACTCCACCTACAAGAAGGAGATCTACTCGGGCCAGAAGTGGTATCGCCACCGCTCGGTAGATTCTGCATTGGCGGAGATCAAGGCGGCCCGTGAGCACTGGGACTTCAAGCGGGTGCGCTTCGACGACGAGGTCTTCATCTTCCGCAAGGCCTGGTTCCAGGAGTTCTGCGAGCGCTGGCCCGTCGAGGTGGGGCTGCCGTTCGAGATCTTCATGGAGCCCAAGCTGGTCAACGAGGAGCGCATCGCCGCGCTGGCCGCGGCGGGGCTCACCGGCGTGTACATGGGAGTCCAGGCCTCGGCCAGGGTCAACGCGGATCTGTACGACCGCTTCGCCGACGACGACAACATCGTAGAGAAGGCGCGGATCTTCGAGCGCCACGGCGTCTACCCGCACTACCAGTTGATCTTCGATGACCCCGAGTCCACCGAGCACGACTTCCGGGCCATGTTCGACATGGTCGCCGCCTTCCCCCACCCCTTCGATCTCTACCTGTTCTCCATCACCTACTTCCCGGGCCATGAGATCTCGAAGAAGCTGCTGGCCGACGGTCGCATCACCCCGTACGAGGTCGAGGGGCCCCACAACGCGCGCACCTTCTACCAGCACCGGGTGAACCTCGAGTACCCGCGGCCGGTCGAGGAGACCTTCTGGATCAGCCTGATCCAGCTGCTGTCCAAGTCCTTCGTGCCTCCCGCGGCGGTCAAGGCCCTGACGCGCTCGCGCTTCCTGGCGCGCCACCCATGGCCGCTGATCCAGCTGGCCCACGGAGCCAACTACGTCAAGCTGGGCTCCACGGCGGTGGGCATGGCCGCGCGGGGCGAGATGACCTCCACCCTGTTGCGGCGGTGGCTGAACTTCAACCGGGTGATCACCAGCTGACCGCCGCCGGCCTGCGCTACCAGCTCTGCAGGGGGTCCAGGACGAACAGGGCGCCGGGCCGGTGGATGCCCGGTACGGTGGCGGGGTCGGAGCCAGGGGCGCCGAGCAGCAGCTCATCGAAGCCGTCGGTGTCCAGGTCGCTGGCCAGGACCGCGGCGTAGCCGAGCCACGAGGTGCCTGGGCCGACGATCCGGGAGCCCGCGTCGGCGACGCTCACGGTGCCGCCCAGGTCGGTGCGACCCCAGAAGATCGAGACGTGGCCGCCCCCGGTGCTGGTCTCGCCCGCTGGGGACGCCACCACGAGATCGGGCCTGCCGTCGCCGTTGAAGTCGCCGCCCAGCTCGATCCCCAGCCTGCTGAGCAGGGTGCTGTCCGTGGCCCCATCGACTCGCAGCAGGGTGGTGATCCCCACGTTGGTGTCGGCCTCGGCGACCCACTTGCCGCCGTCGATCACCACCACCACGGGCTCGCCTGCCGCGCTGTGAGCCAGCATCGCCAGATCGTCGTGGCCGTCGCCGTCGAGGTCGCCGCCTGCGGACAGGGTGGAGCCCAGCTCCAGGCTGTTGGCGCTGCCGATGATCTGCAGGTCGAGCTCGTCGATGGCCAGGTCGCCGGTGGGGCTGCCGCCCCCGAGCATGGCCGCGACCCGGCCGTGGCCCGTGGCGGTGCGCGGCGCGGACACCACGAGGTCCGCCAGCCCGTCGCCGTTCAGGTAGGCCATCACGGGCTGGGCCAGGCCTACGTGTTCGTTGTCGTCGTTGCCCCGGATGGAGAGGTCGTGGTCGCCCAGGGAGAGCACTGTCCCGGGACTCACGGCCAGGGCCGGGGCCATGAAGACGGCGATGACCCCGGGCTCGGTGACGCCGTCGGCGCCAGCGTAGGGCGCGGTGAGGGCCAGGTCGCCGCCGCCGGACTGGTCGAAGTCCCCGAGGCTCGCCACGTCGCCCAGGCCGTCGCCGGCGGTCTCGGCCATGAAGGTCACCGTGGCCCCGTCGGTGTCCATGCGCCGGATGGACGAGCCCCCTTCGGTGGTCGTGATGCTGGCCCAGTCCCAGTCTTCGGACGTGAACACGAAGGCCATGCCCAGCCGTGATCCGAAGTCCGACCAGGCGGTGGCGCCCACGGCGATCTCGGGGGTGGAGTCGGCGTCCAGGCTGGGAAGCCAGGCCAGGGAGGACCCGAAGAAGACATCGGGGTCGGTGGGCTCGAGGCGCAGCACGGTGCGCTCGGCCACGTCCAGCAGCTCGAGGTCCCGCGCGGAGCCGCCGGGCACCAGATAGACCGCGGAGTCGGCGGTGACGGCGGAGGTGAGCAGGCCGTTGAGGGGCGCGCTGATCAGCAGGTCGGGGTAGCCGTCGTGGACCAGCTGGCTGGGGTCAAGGGAGGACCCGCCCAGGTTGCCCATGCCCACCGCGTCCAGAGGGCGGGGGCAGACCGCCGTGCCCAGGCCGTCGAAGGTGCTGGGTTCACCCCCGAGGCCCTGGTGGAACTCGTCCACTGCGGTGGGGCCGCCTCCCCAGGGCACCTCGTCGATCAGCTGGTCGCAGTCCTGGTCGATCCCGTCCATCAGCTCGTAGGCGTCGGGGTGTACGAAGTCGTCGCTGTCGTCGCAGTCGTCCCCGCCGTGGCCTTCGTGATCGTAGCCGTCGCCGTCCTGGTCGTAGTCGTTGCTGCCGTTGCAGTCCTGGTCCACGCCGTCGTACCAGATCTCCACGGCGCCAGGGTTGATGTCCGGGTCGCCGTCGTGGCAGTCGTCCCCTCCGAACTCGTGGTTGTCGTAGCCGTCGCCGTCCTTGTCGTAGTCGCTGCCGCCGCTGCAGTCCTGGTCCTCGCCGTCGTACCACTGCTCCACGGCCTCGGGGTGGACCTCCTTGTCCAGGTCATCGCAGTCGCGGCCCCCGTGCTGGTCCGAGGGGTAGCCGTCGTGGTCCTGGTCGTAGTCGTCGTCGCCGGCGCAGTCGCCGTCCACGCCGTCGTACCAGATCTCGTCTGCGCCGGGGTGGATGGCCCCCTCGCTGTCGTCGCAGTCGTCGGGGATGGGGTAGCCATCGCCGTCTTGATCCCGTCCGGGGGGGCGGGTCAGGCAGGCGCAGAGCAACAAGCTGGGGGCGAACAGGGCTAACGAACGCACGGCGGCCTCACGGTGGGACGCCGGGAGTCTACCCCGCTGAGCGTGGGCGTAGGAAGCGACTGTTGGGAAGCTCGGTGAGCAGCACCTTGAGGTGGTCCTTGCCCACCGGCCAGGACAGGCACTTGGACTCGCCGCCCGCGCGGGGAAGCTCCTGGGTGGGCAGCTCGGCGATGGGCCAGCCGCGGGCCATGGCTCGCAGGGAGGTCTGGTACTCGATGGGGAAGCGCTTGACGCTGGTGTCGAGCTCGAGCAGGTCGGCCTTGTGGAAAGCTCGGAAGCCGTTGATGGTGTCGTAGACCCAGGGGCCCTGGTTGAACAGCTTGTTGGCCAGCCAGGTCAGCGCCTGGTTGACCCGGGCGCGGGCCCGGAGCAGCTCGTCGTCCTCTTCGTTGCGGGCGCCGGGCCCGAAGCGGGCCGCGATGGCCAGGCGGGCACCCCCGAGCAGCAGGTCGTCCAGGGGCTCGATGTCGGCTGGATCTTCGTTGCCATCGGGGCTGTAGAAGATCAGCCGCGAGCCGGCGGCCACGTCGGCGGCCACACGGAAGGCGACGCCGCGCCCCGCGATGGGCTGGTCGTAGATGGGGATGCCGCGCTCGTGGAGGAACTCGCGGCTGCCGTCGGTGCTGCCGCCGTCGATGCAGATGGTCTCGACGAAGCGGTCGACGGGGATCTGGTCCCAGAGCTGGCGCAGGCCGTCGATCTCGTCGTAGACCAGGAGCACGAGGGTGGCGTCACGGAGGGTGGGGTCGCTCATGGCAGCAAGTCCTGGTCGTGGAGGAACCGGACGACGTGATCCGCGATCAGCGCATGGCCTGCGGCGTTGGCGTGGCCGGGGTCCTGTGGGAAGTAGAGGGTCTCGGCGGTGCTGGCCCGCTCCATCTCGGCCTGGATGTCCAGGTGGCGCAGCCCGAGCTCATCGGCGGCGATGCGTACCAGGCGGCGGTGCTCGGCGGTGTAGCCCGAGCGCTCGAGGGGGAAGTCGAACAGCGCCAGCTCGGCGCCCTCGCTGGCGGTCAGGGCGCGGAAGGCGCGGATGTTGTCGACGTAGTCTTCGCGGCTGACGCGGTACACGCCATCGTCGCCGCCGTCTGCCCGTTCCTTGGCTTGGATGCGCCAGGTGTCGATCAGGGTGCGCAGCCCCAGGTACATGCGGCTGCGGTACAGCACGCTCTGCTTGAGCAGGCGGGCGTCTTGCTGCAGCAGGGCCTGAGAGGCGTCGGAGTAGGCGGCCTTGCGGGCGTCTTGGACCACGTAGCCGAAGAACACCAGATCGGGGTGGTAGGCGGAGGCCACGGTCTTGTACAGCCAGGTGCCCTGGAACGAGGTGTGCCCCGGTTGGCCTGCGTTGATGATCTCTACGTCGCTGCGGCCCTCGGCGCGCAGGGCCCGCTCGACCATGGCCGGGTAGGTCTGGTCGTCCTCGACGCCCCAGCCGAAGGTGGTGGAGCAGCCCAGGAACATGATCCGGAAGGGGTCGGCTGGGCTGGGGTCGAGGGCGTGCAGTGGGGCGCGCAGGCCCTGGGCGTCGGTGCTGACCATGAAGCTCCCACCGGTCTCGCGGTGGGGAAAAGACTGCTTGGTCAAGCTGGGATCGGTGATCCAGAAGGGCTGGTTGTGCTCGTAGGGCAGATCGAGCTGCGCCTGGGGCCAGCCCAGCGCCCGCGCGCCGATCTCACCGCCCGCCCCCAGGACGACCAGGGGGATCAGGCTGAAGGCGAGCTTGCGGGACAGCTTCACGTCAACACCCGGGATGGGGCCGACAGGGAGCGTATAGGGGACAGGGCGGGGAGGCTACCGGGAGCTCGTGGACTAGTAGTCGTCCGCTGGCGACACGGTGATGGCGGTGTGGTCGGTGATGGTGCCGGAGCTGTGCCACTCGTTGTCCCACGCCGTGGTGTCGTTGATGGTGAAGCTGAACACGCCGTGCTCGGGGGCCTCGAAGACCTTCTCGAGGCCGATGGGGAAGACGGTCTCGATGCCGCCGTCGGTGACGAAGCGGCCGATGAGCATGCCGACGTAGCAGCCCTCGAAGTTGCAGGGCAGGGAGGGGTCGGTGGAGGCCTGCATCAGGTCGCCCTCGGCGTTGATCCACTCGCCGCCTTGCTGCACGCGGTACTGGTCGCTGGCGCTGGCCTGGATGATGGCGCGGTTGCCCTTGCACATGGGGATGCGCTCCTGCCAGCCCTGACCGAGGTCGAGGTACTGGATGAGCTGGTAGTCCAGGGGCGTGTTGCACTCGCCGGCGGTGAGCGTGCGGGGCAGGGAGGACAGCCAGGAGGACCAGGCGCCGGTGTCGCCGCCGCTGGCCATGACCGGCTGGCACAGCTCGGCGTTCTTGGTGGCGACCGTCTCGATGGCCTCGGGGCGCCCCAGCAGCACCGTGTCGAGGTCGTCGACCATGCGGGCGTCGAAGCTGACGATCTCGTCCCTCTGGCCCAGCCACTGCTTCTTGATCTGCTCGAGGGCCACCTGCCGAGCCACGCGGCGCTCGGTGGTGTTCAGCGCCTCGAAGTCAGGGGGGTAGTAGCACTCGCCGCGCCAGCCCGGATCCTTCTTGGTGGCCTCGACCTTGTGCCAGCCCACGGGGGGAGGGGCTTCCTCCTTCTTCTTCTTGCCTTCGGCGACGCCGACGACGAGGATCGAGAGAGCGAGCAGGCTCAGGGTGCGAGACATGGGGTTCCTCCAGGAGACAGGGGCGGTGTGCCCGACGGGGGACTGTCCTAGCCGAAAACCATAGGCATTGCATCCTGTTCCGGGTTGTCGCTCCGATCCAACAGCGAGCGCGCCCACCTGGGGCGCGCTGGGTCAGCAGGCCCGAGAGCGTTGGCTCAGGGGCAGCCGGGTGCCGGCTCGTTCCTGCGAACGAGCTGGATCAGATCATCATGTAGGCGATGACCAGGCCGAAGAGCACCAGGGACTCGGGGAAGGCCAGGGCCAGGAGCATGGCGATCTGGATGCGGCCGCCCGCCTGGGGGTTGCGGGCCATGCCTTCCATGGCGGAGCGGGCCAGCAGGCCCTGTCCGAGGCCGGCGCCCAGGATGGCCAGGCCCATGATCAGACCGGAGCCCAGGCCGACGGTGCCCGCTGAAACCAGCATGTAGGCGATGACCAGGCCGAAGAGCACCAGGGACTCGGGGAAGGCCAGGGCC
>CALDOK010000477.1 GCA_937912125.1 uncultured Pseudomonadota bacterium | reverse complement strand
AAATTCTGTCGCGCGGACTGGTGCTTGCAGCCGGGGCAGCTCGCCATGCACCCAGGCAACTGGACCCGCAACGCCACCATGGTGGTCTTCACCGCCCCGGTGGATGGCACCTACGCCGTGGAGGCCATCTTCACGCCCATCGACGCCCAGATCGGCACCATGTTCTGGACGGATCTCTGTGACGTCGACACCTTCGTCTTGGTCAATGGCGTGGTGGCGAGCGCGGAGCTGTTGGACAGCTACGCCGACGAGGTTCACTACATGGACTCCCTCGCCCTCAGCGCGGGTGACGAGCTGCGCTTCGCGGTCCAGAGCAGCGGCTACTACTACAACGATGGCACGGGCACCGACGTCTTCATCGAGCTGCAGTAGCGACCAGGTGGGGTGCTGAGCCCCGCACCTTCGGCTGGCTCCCTGTCCCGTGGCAGGGAGCCAGATCTGCATCAGGGCAGAGGCCATGAGGCTGCGCTGCGGTGCGGTCGCGCTGTGGCTGGCAGCGGCCCTCGAGGATCCCCTCTGCGGTACGCCACTTCCGCTGACCGTCGGTGAGCCCAGTCGTCCGCCTTCGAGGGGCTGTCGCGAGCTCACGAAAGGGTCATAGGTACGCGACTGTGTGGTGCTGGCAGTTCAGGGGGAGCGGCCGCTGCAACGCCGATGCTGCGCCGTCAGCTCTGTTGCGCTGTTGGTGGCAGCGATATATTCGGTTGGGCGAAATCTACTTCACTCCGGGGATTCTCAATGACGCGCGTCACCTTGTCCATCTGCCTGATCCTGTCTCTGCTGCCCACCACGGCCTCCGCTGGTGGAGCCGCTGCCGATGCTCTCGAGGGAGCCTGGGTCGGCTGCCTGGTCACCTCCGACGCTGACACTGCAGGGGCCGTCGCCCTTGTCCTCGAGAGCGAGTCCCAGCGCCGGGCCACGGGCCCACTGGCCCTCGGCATCCCTGGGTTCGAGGGCATCGAGTTCGGGGACCTCGACCTCACCATCTCGGGTAGCGGCCGGGTCAACGGCGTGGCGCACAGCAGCCTGATCGCCTTCGACGGCGTCGAGGTCCAGGCTCAGCTGGTCATCAACGGCGACTACGACGAGGAAGCCGGGTCCATTCTGGCTGATGCCACGCTGCACCTGGCGGGCATGGGTGGCGAGAGCTTCGGCGAGTCGGACTACCAGAAGTACTTCAGCGGGTACGACATGGGCAGGTTCTACGGCCAGGACTCCGGGACCTTCTTCGGGGGCCACGACCTGGGTGAATACGTCGTGGGAGGCCCCATCGGCGGCTCCATCGGCGGTGCTCTCGACAGGGACGGGTTCGTCAGCCTGTTCGACATCCTCGACTTGGGCCAGAGCTTCGGCGGCCACGACCTGGGCGAGTACATCATCTCCACCTCGGTGGGCGGCTACTTCGGCGGCCACGATCTGGGCGAGTACTTCGGCGGCCACGACATGGGTGAGTACTTCGGCGGCCACGACATGGGCGAGTACTTCGGCGGCCACGACATGGGCGAGTACTTCGAGCCCGAGCTGTTCGGCGGCCACGACATGGGCGAGTACTTCGGTGGGCACGACCTGGGCGAGTATGTGGCAGGCAGCTTCGTCAAGCGCTTCGCGTTGGCCACGCCCCCCACTGTGCAGCTCAGCGAGGGCGGCGCCGTGAGCTTCGTGCTGATGCTCGTGCCAACAGAGGGCTGATCGAACGCACCGCGGGCCGGCCGCAGCGGGGCCGACCTACACTGGGCGGATCTGCGAGGCGTGGCCTCCATGGAAGGTGCCCTGCCGTTTCTCCGAGCCTGGATCGCGATGGTGCCGCTGGACTGCGCTGACGCGTCTGCCCTGTCGTTACCGTCGGCGTAGGTCACCGTGAGGATGCTCTCGCCCTCGGCCAAGCCGGTGAACATGAACCAGCTGTGTTCGTGGCCGCCGATCTCGACCGCTCGGTGGCGGTGACCGTGCGGGTGTCCGGGATGTCGCTGTCCACGGTGTTGTCCACGTCGGCTTGGCGCCCGCTGGGTCGTCTGCGCTGGACTGCGCGTAGAAGGCGTTGGACGCGAAGTGTTCCAGGTCGAGGACCTCAGTACCCCGCGTCTTCGGGTGATAGCAGATCGCCCCAGCAGACCACCCGACCGGAGCCCGTCACACCGCAGGCTCCCTCGCGGCCCACCGACACCGCGGCCCAGTCCTCGCCTGCCTCTGCGACCTCCGCGTCCGCGCGCTCGTTGGCGTCGAAGCACAGGATTTCTCCGCGCGCCAGCACGCAGACGTGGCTGCTGCCGGCCTCGGCGTGGCTGACGTAGCCGATGGCCGGCGTGTCCCAGACACCATCGGCCAGGTCCAGGTGGCACTCATAGGTGCTGTTGGCGCCGTTGAGCTTGCCACGGCAGGCGAAGTCCTCGCCCACGGCCACAGCCCAGGCGCTCTGGCCGTCGATGGCCTCCAGGAAGGTCGGCAGGGCCTGGCCGCCGCCCCAGCAGATCACCGTACCCTGGGTGGTGGTGCCGCAGGTGTGGTCCGCCGCTGCTTCGATGGTAGCGAACTCTTGGTTGGGCACCTCGCGCTGGAACGCCTCGTTGTCTCCCCAGCAGGTCACCTCACCGGACTCGTCCAGAGCGCAGGCGTGCTGGGCCCCCACGGTGACGTCGACCCAGCCTGGGTTCTCCAGCGGGGTGTACTGCACCGGGTTGGCGGCGCCGCGGAGCCGGCCCCAGCAGCGCAGCTGATCCTTGACCGAGATGCCGCAGAACAGCGCCTGCGTATCGCTGCTGCCCGCCACCCGGACGAACTCGACATCGGGCACGTCGATGACGCCGAGATCATCCGTGTCGTCTCCGAAGCAGGCTGTCACCCCGCCTGTGGAGCTGGCGCACGCGGCCTGTGCTCCCGCCGCCACCTGCTCGAAGTCCGTGTTCGCAGCGAGCAGTCGAGCCCGCTCGACCGAGACGGGAGGGGCGTCGAGCAAGATGCAACCGCTGCCGGCGCACAGGAGAGAGAGCAAGGGAACGATCCGACGCATCAGAACGCCCCACCCAGCGCCAGCCCGTTGGGCATCGGAGCCACGCCCGCGTGCAGGGAGTGGTTCCAGATGAGGTTGGAGACGGTCCAGACGCTGCCACCCACCAGAGCCCCAAGGCCCACGGCGTTGCCAGCGAGAGCCACGTTCCACTCCAGAGGCGTGGTGAACGGGTCGCGGTCGACCCACAGCGCGCTGCCTGCGGTCAGAGCGCCGCCCGCGGCCAGGGTGAACAGCGGGCCAGCCATGCTCGCCTTGGTCGCCTTGGCGGGGAGCCGCAGCGGCTCGGCACCATCGGGACGCTGGATCACGGGCAGAAAGGCATCTGGCAGGGCCAGGGGCTCGCCCTCGAGCAACGACCCGGGATCGGAGGGGTCGCTGCTGGTGTCGCCCCAGGCCAGGCCCAGGAAGTCCACCACGGCTTCGTGGGGGATGCCGAAGGAGAGGCCCTCGAGCCCGTGCCCAGCCACCTTCCAGGACACGATGCCCAGCACGTGGCCTTGGGCGTCCATCAGGGGCCCGCCGCTGTTTCCCGGGTTGAGGGCCACGTCGGTCTGGATGAAGCGGTGGGAGTCCCACTCACGGCGGCCGCTGACGATGCCCCGGGTCACTGAGTGGGACAGATCGGAACCCAACGGCGCACCGATGGCGTAGAGCTCGGCCCCGACGCCAGGTGCCGAGGGAGGGCCCACCAAGCACGGGTGGCCGTTACCCGGCACATGCAGCAAGGCCACGTCGTGGACCGGGTCCACCCGCACCAGCTTGGCCGGGAAGCGGGGACCGCCGAAGGTGGACACCTCCACCCCTGCGCCAACCCCTACCACATGGGCGGCTGTGAACACGAAGCCGTCGGGCGAGGCCAGGTAGCCCGCGCCGACCCCGTCGGGGGAGCTGATGGTGACCACCGTGGAGAAGGTCTCCTCGAGGCCTGCCGGGAGCGCCGTGGGCACCCGCTCGCACTGTCGGAGGGTGAAGGGTTGGTCCCATCGGGGCTGTGCTTGCTGGCTTGGGTCGGTGGCAGCGGCCACGGGCTCGGCCTGGCCAGGAGGGTCGGCGATGGGAAGCTCCGGCTGCACGGCTGTGGCGACCTGGGGTAGGGCTGCAGCGATGATCAGGGCGGACGCCAGCGCGCGAGGGGAGGGCATGATCAGAGCCTGCCCGTGAAGAGCGGTTCGAGGATGCAGCTCGCGTTCTGGCGTGTGTTGAGGCGCTCGTAGCGATCGGGTTGGCCCTCGAACAACTCGCCGAAGAGGTCCATCTGGAAGCGCTCGAGATCGAGGTTGCTGAACACCAGCAGGGCCTCCTGGGTGGTGCCCAGCCGGAAGGTGTACTCGGTGTGGATCCCCACCCCGATAGCCTGTGCGGGCTGGGTGGAGGCCAGATGCATCACCGTGCCGTCCTCGAACTGCGCCGTGAAGCGCTGGCCTGCTGGGATGGTGGCTCCTCCCCAACGGTACAGCGACACGGTGACGAAGGCGGTGCGGGTGTCAGCCACTTGCTCGAAGCCCAGGGTCCAGCCGTGGGCCAGCCTGTCCTGCACCCTGCGGCGGACCTGCCCGGAGGTGATGTCTGCGATGTCCGTGTCGAAGCTGCACCTGCCCGCCAAGGCTGGGGCTGGCGGCCACGATCCCAGGCACCCGAGCGCCAGGGCCGTAGCAGACAAGGTTCGACGCATGACTCCTCCAGCTTGCACACACGAAGCTAGCCGCTCGTACCGAGCGCGTCCATCACGCGCAGGCTCTGCGTGACCCGGGGCTCAGGCCGCCAGAACCAACGCACCAGGCCCGATCCCACCCGCGCGTTCTCGCTCACCCACTCGCACATCCACATGCTGATCTCCACCATGGAGGTCACCGGGGAGCTCTGCCGGGGCGCACGCATGGCTTGGCAGCGATCGGTGGCCTGGGCGTCCCCCTCGGTGTCAAGCGCCGGCACCCGAGACTACAGCCGCGCGACTCCCCACCGCAGGAGTCCACCACCTCGACTTCGCCGGGGCCTGGGAGGGGAGCTGGCTCGAGTACTATCTGGTGGTGACCTATTGGAGCGGGGCGTTCGATACGCGCGCCAGAGTGCGGCGGGCTCTCGAGCTGAGCGAGAAGCCCATTCGATACTTCGGTCCCGTCTACCTCGACGAAGAGGGGCCGGGGTACCACGACCTTGTCTACGAGATCCAGTCCACGCTGGACAGCGCTGATGATCTCTGTTCTGGGTGTTGGGTGAACCTGTACGTCGAGGAGCTACACCTGGCACAGGAACCATAGGCGTGCTCCTCCAACCACCAAGGCCACCTGCAAGTACACAGGTTCAGCCAGCACCCGGTTGATGGTGGGCCTCTCAGGGAAGCTGTGAGGCTCTTCCGGATCCCGGTGTGAGTTGATGGCGTAGGGTCGCTACGCCCCTCCTGGTGCCATGGGCCCAGCCGCAGATCTGCCCCACGCCCTGCGGCTGCTCGAGCGCCGCTGGCTGGCTCGGGATCTTCGGGTTCCCAGCCCTGGCCCAAGCCGTCGAGCACGGGCTGGCGCTACCCGGGCCGCATGGTGGAGGCGCTGTGTTGGCGCAGCTAGCTGCAGCTGCCGGCCATCCGGTAGTAGATCTCCACGATGGAGTCGAAGGCCGGGTACGCGTTGTCTTCGAACACAACGGCGTTCGAGGTGGCGTTGTAGGCCCAGCCCTCGGTCAGCACCACGCTGTCCAAGGAGACCTCGATGGTGGAGTCCACGGGGATGCCCTCGAGCGAAAAGATGCCCTGGACTCCGTCGATGCAGGCTGTGGCGATCTGGGCCATGTTGGTGGTCCAGTCCGGTTCGCAGATGCTGCCGAAGAAGCCACCGGTCTCGTGCACCGCCAGATCGTAGTCGGCGAACGCGTCGGCACTGCCGCAGCCTCCCGGGACCGGCCCTGCGATGGCGTGGTACACGACCTTGTCCGGGTCGTCCTTGGTGGCCTGGGCTTGGCTGACCCAGTGGGACCACGACCCGCTGCTCTGCTCGGTGTCTCTCTGGATGGTGATGAGGTTGAGCTTGGACGCGGCCCAGTCGGCGTCCTCGAACAGCCAGTCGCTGTTTGCCGCGATGGCGCTGTCCAAGGTGAAGAAGTTCATGTCGTTGTCACCGCCGCGGACCCCTCGCCCGAGCATCTCCAGGGCGACGGCTGTGGCCTCCGCGGCGGTGAAGGTCTCGTCGATGTAGGCGTAGTCGCCGTCGATGGTCCCCGTAGTGCTCCACACGAAGCCAGCGCGGAAGACGGTGTCGGTGTCCAGCAGGGTCTGGAAGAAGGTGGGCAGCGAGGCCACAAGGTGGGCGGAGAAGAGGTCCTCGGGGGAGTCGGGGATGGCCGTGATGTTGACGTCCACGATGATCGTGGAGCGGGCCTGCTCGCCGATATCGAAGGTCAGGGTGCGCTCTTCGTCGGCCACACCCTCGCCCTTCAGCTCGACAGTGATGATGCCCAGATCCGTCTCGAACACCAACTCGCAGTACGCCTCTCCAAGCTGCTCGGGGGAGAAGTAGATCCGTTGCCCGCGACTCTGAAGTGGACTGAGCACCCACGGCAGGTCGATGTTCTCTGTTGCCCTGAACTCCTCCGTGCACTCGAGGGTCACCGACTCGACCTCGAGCTCGACGTTGCCCGTATTGGTCAGGGTCAGCGAGAGTTCATCCTCGCAGCCCACGCCCACCCTTCCGAAGTCATGGGCCGAGGGTGAGATGGTGGCGATCGCTCCCAGCGCCTCACCATCCACCGGCACTCGCACCACGACCGGCTGGGCGTCGTCTTCCGAGCCGCCCAAGCTGATGTGCAGGTTGGTGTCCAGCGTACCGGGCCTTGTCGGTGTCCATGTCACCTCGAGCTGTGTGGAGCCCCCCGCAGGCAGCAGGGGCGCTTGGTCGAGCGTCACCTCGAGCTCAGCTTCGTCATCGTCGCCAGGGTCGAGCACGAACAGCTCCGTTTCGCCCGTGTTGGACAGGGTGATCGTGCTCGCCACGGGGTGACCGAGGGGGGTGTCGCCGAATGCAAGCGAGCGTGGCTGCACGGACCACTCGATCGGGCCGGGGTCCGGCGGGCTCACAGAGTCTGTGTCTCCCGGCATAGGCGGCAGGCCTGGGCCGCAGCCCAGTAGAAAGACCCAGATCATCGACGTCTCACTCCTCCACCTGCCGAGCCCAGTATGCCGCATGATCGGAAGAGCGGCAATGGTGGCCCGCAGATACCCGGTTCAACGCCCACTCCACAGGACCTGGCGTCAGAGGTGCGCGAGGATGCCGAGGCCTGCCGGCCATGGGCTCGGGGAGAGCATGACACCTCGCCGTTCCCCTGGGTGGACACCATCAGCTCACATGCGGCAGCCCGAGGGGGCATCCCAGACGATGTAGGCAGTCCAGTCGGTCCGAGGATCGACCAGGGTGGTGTCGCAAGGCAGTTCGATGCTTGGTCGCCTCGGCGAGCCTGGCCCGGGCGTCTCTGGGCAGATCGGTCTGGCCAGCGTCGTTCAGACCCCAGCACGAGACACGCATGGCCTCGTCATCGTCCCGGTAGGTGGCGCAGGCGTGCGCTCCGTTGATGGAGGTGTCCACGCTCGAGAAGTGGTGATCTGCCGGCGGGCTGGTCTGACCGTCGGTGCCCAGACTTCAGCAGTCCACCTTGCCCTTGTCGTCGATACCACAGGTGAACTGATTGCCCGCGTCGAGCTGGGTGTACCCGGTGCTCGGCGGGCTACTCTGACCCTCGGCATCGCTGCCCCAGCACAGCGTGGTGCCGAGGGTGGTGACGCCGCAGTTGTGGTCAGCTCCGGCAGTGATGCTGACGAAGGCCTCCGCGGGCACGGCGCTGACGCAGCCGTCGCGGTCGTCGCCCCAGCATTCCACGCCGCCGTCGTGGAGGAGTCCGCAGCTGTGGTTCGCTCCAAGCACCACCTGCTGGTACTGCTCGCCGTTGATCTTGCCGTCGACCTGAGGCACGTCGATCTGGCCTTGGTCGTTCCGACCCCAGCAGGACAGCTCACCGCGGCTCCAGGCGCAGGCGTGGTGACCACCGACGTCGGCCATGCTGGCCTCGCGACCCGTGCCATCGGTTTGCCCGTACTCGCTCGAGCCCCAGCAGCGCGCGCCGCCTTCATGCCCCGCGCAGGTGAAGTCGATGCCCGCCTGGATGGAGCCCAGATCGTAGACCGACGGGGGCGACGCCTGGCCGAGCCTCAGCGCCCCAGCACACCGTCTGCCAGTCCGTGGTGACCGCACAGCTGTGACGCCCGCCCACCGCCACATCCCGCAACTCGTAGCTCTGCGGATCGGTGTCGGCGTCGGCGTCGGTGTCCACCTCGTCGGTCTCATCGGCCTGTGGGACACAGCCCGTCACGGCCATGGCCAGCAGCAGGGTCGCCATCGCTCTCATATCTCCACCTCCGAATGTGGCTGGCAGAAAGTAGCGCCGTTCGAGCAGCCCGACCTCCGCACCCGGAGCCTCGGTCACAGTCACCGGTGGGGTGGCCCCACCCCAGCTGCGCCTCGACGGCACCCCAAGGACCGGACTCGGGGTGGTGGCCAGGAAACTCGATGGTTGGAGAGCAGTCGATCCACAGCTCGCCCCGCTCCTTGTCGATGCGGCTTGCACAGGGCACAGAGGATGAAGCTTGCGTCCAATACGTCCGAATGTCCCCATAGCGCCAAACACCCGGGCGGGTCGGGCTACCGTGCCCGACCCACTGGGGTTCTCGTTCTCGGCGTCAGCGCGGGACTACAGGGTGCAGCTGCTCATCTCGGTGGCGATCGCGGTGACGCCTTCCGTGGTGCTGCAGTCGCCAGCGTCGTAGGCGTCGGCCAGGCAGTTGAGGTAGTCGGCCTGGGAGTCCTCGGTGTAGGCGTCGCAGTAGTCGTCGGCCAGCGGCGCGGGATTGTCTTCGCCCAGCTCGGCGTAGCAGTTGTCGACTGCGTCAAGGTAGTTCAGGCAGGCCTCTTCGGCAGCGCCAGCGCCACATGCGGTGAGAGAGAAAGCGGCGAGCAGTAGGACGGCGTTCTTCATGGGGATTTCTCCAGGTTGGGGGAGGCTTCGATGTCGGGAAATCCCTTCAACGAAGACGTGGTTTGACGAAAGAACAGGAATGGAGAAGCTCGCATTACAGGTGTCACAGCGAGGAAGAGTCGCACGATGAAGCGCCAAGCTCCGTGGGATTGCTGATAGTGATCGTCGAACCCTCCATTCCGTACAAAAGCAATATCCAGTGCCTCGATCATGCGCCACAGCCACAGCAGGAAATGCCTCGCGGTAGGTCCGCTGGTCTGGGCACCG